>NZ_JAWPOL010000200.1:0-1334 GCF_033391095.1 Vibrio sp. Vb0667
TCAGGCTCAACTCGCTGAAACTGCAGGGTTCAGCGGCGAAATCTCAATCAATGCTGGTGTGATTTCATCGGAATCGAACTTTAATACCGACAACAGCAAAACCATCGACTCGTTAAACCAAAGCGCTGAAAGCGACACAACCGTCATCGCAGCGCCACTCGGAAGTATCGCCTACACGTTTGGTCACCAGCTCAACCACCAAGTGTATGCTGGTACAACGCGTTCCGATGTGGCAGTCGGTACGCTGGCTTTTCAATTAGGCTATCAGTACGAACTCCCGTCAGGCACAGTATTGGATGTCTCTTACCTTCCGACCGTCCTCAAAGGCGAAACGTGGCGTAATCCTTATCAAGTAGGTACGGCTCGTAAAACAACGGATGAAGGTGGTAACGCCTATCGATTTCAAATCAAAGGTTTGGTCGATAGAAACTTCACCCTCGATTTAGCTTATGCCGATAAAGATGTCGAACAAGATGAAGTCACCGACCGTTCACTCGCGCGTGATGCCAGTATTTATTACGTAAAAGGCGAATATCGTATTTCACTAGACCAAACATCGCTACTGCAACCCGCGTTCACCTACATCAACCAAGATGCGGATGGAAAAGCAGAATCGTATGACTCTTATGCCTTTGACGTAAGTTGGTTTAAGTTCATCAACCGTCATCGTTTAGCCTTAACCGCAGGCTATGCACTCAAAGATTATCAATCGGCGAGCCAAACTTTTGCGAAAACGCGCAGTGATGACACCTTGAGCTTGTTTGCCGCTTACGAATACCCAAACGTGTTTGAATGGCAGAAGTGGTCGTTCATTTCCTTCGCGGGTTATAGCCAAACCGATTCAAACAACACCTTTTATGACGACAATGAATACCTTTTGTCGTTAGGCTTTACCTACAGCTTCTAACATGGTTCTCGCGGCGAACATGTGAATACTCGCCGCGAACTCCTCTCAAATGACCACTATACGGCTTGAGCCGTGAGTTGTTTCAGCAATCGGTCCATCGCGCGATACCCGAGCGCTTCCGCCAAATGAGAACGCTCAATCTGCTCAGCACCTTCTAAATCCGCTATCGTGCGGGCCACTTTAATGATGCGATGATAGGCACGAATCGATAATCCCAGCCGATGGAGTGCAGTTTCGAGAAATTCCGCATCGCTTTTTTGCAACGGACAAAATGCCTCAATCTCACGGCTGCCGAGCAGTGCGTTTACTTTGCCGTTTCGATTGAGCATGCTCTCACGAGCAAGACTGACGCGCTCTTTGACGAGTTCCGTGGGTTCACCTCGGTCACCACCTTCCGCCAACGTGCCTTTCGGTAAGGATGGAATTT
>NZ_JAWPOL010000201.1:0-1319 GCF_033391095.1 Vibrio sp. Vb0667
TCGATGTAACAGAAGGGGCAGACCAAGTCACCTCGATTCAACTGAGTGATTTGACGACGCCAGTTAGTACATTGATGTCTGGCGGAGAGGCAATCACCTTAGTCTTAACGTCCAGTACTGGCGGGGTGAATGTTTATCAAGGTATCACGGTTAATTCTCAAGAAGTGGTGTTTGAGTTGACTCTGAATGCGTCAAATAACTCCTATGAGTTTGATCTTAGAAAACCACTTGATCATCCTGATGGCAATCAGCAAAACAACATTGTAATCGAACTGCCAATCACCGTGACTGACGGTGATGGCGATGTATCACCAGTGTTCACGTTACCAATTACGGTGGTAGACGATGTACCCGTGGTAACGAATATAGACAGCTTACAAGTGCATGAAGATGATTTGCCGCTGGGCTCAGACGAGACCAAGGAGCCTCTAACGGTTTCTGGTCAGTTTGAAGTGACCAGCGCGGATGGTATCGACTCATTTGTTCTGGATCTCAATTCCAATCTACTGCCTGCACTTACTTCTGGCGGCGAGAGCATCGCGATTACTCAAGACGCTACAGCGTCAACGAGTGATGCTTTGGTTTATGTCGGAAAAACCGTTGGTGGCGACACCATTTTCACGCTGACATTGCATCAAGACGGACGCTACGATTTTGAATTGTCTGGCGCGCTCGATCATGCAACGAATTCTGATGACCTGACCATCAATCTGCCGATTGTGATTACCGACGGGGACAACGACTCCGTTAACGCGACGTTGCCAGTCACTATTTTGGATGATAAGCCGACGATTGAAGCTATTCGTCCAGGAAGTCACTTGTCCATTGATGAAGATGACATTCCGAACAAAGGGTCGGATGGTCAAGGTGATCATATTATCGGCGGACATTCTGATGTCGTTGACGGTGCAGATTCTATCGTTAGCTTCCAACGGGAGGATCTTGTCTCACCTGTTGCTGGGTTAACGTCAGCAGGTCAGCCACTAGAGCTTGTTGAATACTCAAACGCGAATGGCGTGATTGAGTACCGTGCGTACGTGCAAGGCAGTACCGATATCGTGTTTAAACTTACGTTAAATGCTGGAGAAGATAGGTATCAATTTGAATTATTTGCTCAGCTAGACCATCCAAATGGCAATGGTGAAAACGAGCTCGTGATTGATTTCCCTGTGAATGCCACGGATTTTGATGGTGATGTGTCGAACACGATTAGTTTGCCAATCACCGTTGTTGATGATGTGCCGTCTATCACTGAGGTGGATAACAGTAGCCAGTTGACGATTGACGAAGATGATTTACCTGCTGGCTCTGGTACTTCT
>NZ_JAWPOL010000202.1:0-1316 GCF_033391095.1 Vibrio sp. Vb0667
CTTCACCTCAGGAGGGAGCTCATCCATGGTGTGAGGTTGCAACAATCGATGGCTTGCCGTGGCAAACTTTTCTAGCTCGCTTTTGGTGTATTCAAGCCCTTTTTCTTCATAGATAGGAGAGAGTAAATCGTAGAAAGCTTGCGAACTGTGTTCTTGAAGTAGGTAGTCATAATCAGTATTGAGCTCATACACGATGAGCTCATAACCTTTCAGACTGGCGAGAAAAAGAATGATCAGACCTAAAAAGCTCTCTAGATATATCCTTCTCATTTATGCGTTCCATGCATCCGGCATTAGTAGGTAGCCTTTGCCGCGTACCGTAATGATTTTTT
Organism: Vibrio sp. Vb0667; assembly: GCF_033391095.1. Taxonomy (NCBI): domain Bacteria; kingdom Pseudomonadati; phylum Pseudomonadota; class Gammaproteobacteria; order Vibrionales; family Vibrionaceae; genus Vibrio; species Vibrio sp. Vb0667. Next base: position 333 of record NZ_JAWPOL010000202.1, read on the forward strand.
GAGGTGAGCAGGACGCGTCACCCAATTTCTTTCTAAGCGTTACGATGCGGTTGTCAATGGTTCTATCTGTACCGTCGTACTCAATCCCGCGTAACGTTTTGGTGAGCCATTCACGCGACAAGGTTTTCTCGGCATGAGTGGCGAGTACCCACAGCAAGTCAAACTCACCGTCGGTTAATGCGACAGGCTGTTGGTTCATAGTACAAGATTTACGTAGTCGGTTTAAACACAACACGCCAATTTGTAAGCCGTTTTCTGGCGCTGGAGCGGCGCTTTCTTTCCTGCGCAATAACATACGGATACGAGCAAGTAACACGCGCGGTTTGATAGGTTTCGTGACAAAGTCATCGGCACCAATTTCAAGCGCAGCGACGTGATCAAAATCGTCATCGCTTGCGGTAAGCATCAGAACTTTGCCTTTGTAACATTCGCGGATTTGACGACAAACGCTCAAACCGTCTTGGCCCGGCAGCATCAAATCTAACAAAACCAAATCGGGTTGAGTGTCTAAAATAGCGTTCGGCGCGTCGGTGCCGTTATCAATACAGCGGACGTCGAAGCCTTGTTCTACAAAGTACTCACCGAGCATATCTTGTAGTTTTGGATCGTCTTCGACAATGATAAGGGATGGCTTGATTTCTTGTTCGTTCATGTAAGTGATGTGTGCTGTATTTGATATCACTGAAAGTTAAACAAATTTGCGAGTTATTTCAAATAAAGCTTGTAAAGAATAAGGTTATCCGATGAGTTAATAATATAAAAAAAGCAAACGTTTTGATATAGAACAAATCGTTTGCTTAGTATATGGAAAATTAAGTTGTCACCAGATTATGGTTGCTGCTTGGTCGGCGCGAGCGCAATTTCTCGGATACAGACATTTTGTGGTTGTTGGTAAGCGAACATTACTGCACGCGCGACATCGTCTGCAGCGAGTACACCACCCATATCCACTTTCCAAGCATCGTATCCATCTTTAATGTCTTG
>NZ_JAWPOL010000203.1:0-1315 GCF_033391095.1 Vibrio sp. Vb0667
CCAACGCGCCCGGAGTGGCAGATTGGCTCAATGCAACACGCGAACCTGCAGTATCTAATACCGATACTGCTTTATCTGGTAGCTGGCGTCCGTTGATGTAGCGAGCAGAAAGTTGTACCGCAGCATTCAGTGCTTGGCTTGTGATATAGACATCATGATGTTGCCCCATGATGTTAACCAAGCCTCTAAGCATATCTACCGCTAACTCAGGAGTCGGCTCGTCTACTTTCACAACCTGGAAGCGCCTCGTTAACGCGGCATCTTTTTCAAAATATTTTTTGTACTCAGCCCACGTAGTTGCAGCGATGGTCCGTAACTCTCCTCGAGCCAACGCTGGTTTCAATATGTTAGCAGCATCACCTTGTCCCGCTTGACCACCACCTCCGATTAGACCATGAGCTTCATCGATAAAAAGAATGATTGGCTGCGAAGATTCGTTCACTTCTCGAATGAGATTTTTAAGTCTGTTTTCAAACTCCCCTTTCATCCCCGCACCCGCCTGAAGCAAAGCAAGATCGAGTGATTTGATGGCAACATCATGTAAAGCCGGAGGAACATCCCCATCCACTATTTTTTGCGCCAGCCCCTCAATTACCGCAGTTTTACCTACACCAGCCTCACCCGTTAAGATCGGATTGTTTTGGCGGCGACGCAATAAGATATCGATCATCAAGCGGATTTCATTGTCGCGACCGATAACAGGATCTATTTTTCCAGCTTTAGCTTGCTCAGTAAGATCCGTTGTGAACTGATTCAATGCAGAGTTCGAGCTGCTCGTCGCCTTAGAAGTATTGTTTCCACCATCGCCCACATGCTCTTTCATTGCGACTAGGCGAGATGGTTCGACTTTGTCTAGCTCCGCGCTAATAGCGTTCATCATATTCACTAGCGTGTCATCAGAAAGATACGCAAACAGTAAGTGGATACAGTTCACTTGTTCTTCATGAAACTCTATCGTTGCACACATCAAAGCATTCTGCATCATGGTTACAGTATAAGCAGAAAGGCCTGGGACGGTTTGGCATCCAGTTTTGTATTTTTCAAGCTGAGCTTGCAGTTGTTCTTCGACTTTTCTTTCATCAATATCAAAAGCTTCAAACACTTCTGAATAAATACCGGATGGATGTTGAACTATCGCCAACAACCAGTGGGTCAACTCTATACTATGATGTGTACGCGAACTTGCCATTGCCGCCGCTTGCTCTAGCGTTTCCTTCGCTTGCGGAGACAATCTTTCGACCAACGCTGAAAGTGATAATGAAGCCATTATGTTTCCTTTAAACCGTAATTGTTATGTTGCGATCTTCCGTACGTT
>NZ_JAWPOL010000204.1:0-1308 GCF_033391095.1 Vibrio sp. Vb0667
ACGCTCTTGCCAAGGAGTAATTTCAACCTCTTGATCGCCAAAGCTCGGTTTTTGTTTGTTTAGAATCATCGCGACTTGCTGTTCAACCTTGTTGGTTAAGCTGGTGTCGAACAGAAATACTGACAGCGCACTGACTTTGTCCGACCCCAGCAGAGACTGAGCACTGTTGATGTGTACGTAAAGTTGGCGTTTATCCAGCTCAGGTACGCCAGTTGAGTAGATACCGCGAACTTTAAAGTCGTAAGCGTTCAAAGCGCCATCTGTCGTAGTAGCAAGTAAGGTAATCCAATCTCCCACGTTGACGCTCAGATTATTGGCGAGATCCACCCCAAGCATCACTTCTGGCTCAGAAGTGTCGTAACGAGAGGCATGAATGTTGGAAAGCGTCTGCCCATCACGCACGTCCAAAAACGGCCCTTTCATATCGAACTCGCGTTCGTTAACGCCGATACCAATAAAAATCGAGGACTTGCTGCCGTTAGAGATCAAACCGCTGAATTCCACTCGTGGCTGTACGCCTCGCACCTCACTCAAACCAATCAACTGTTTGGTGATCTCATCGGCATGGCTCAAACCATTGCTCAATGGCATCTCTTCTTCTTTAGCGAAGTAACCCGGCGTGGTTAACGTCAGATGCCCCGTGTCACGCGCGGTGGATTCTTTCAAGCTGTCGTAGGTATAAAGGCCGAAACCACCTGCGCTGGTCAGCGCAAAAACTGCAATGGCGATGATCAGCATCGACAACAAACTGCGTCGGCGATTACGTTGTAGGTTCAGCCAAGCAAGGCGAACCGAAACGGGAATTAGCTTGCCCATGAGACCTCCTCCACACTGGCGTGCGTTTGGATGATTTTGCCGTCCACCAGCTCGATGGTGCGATCGCAGCGAGATGCCATACGAGGGTCGTGAGTGGCGACAATGAAGGTGGTACCAAACTCGTGCCCGAGCCCTTTCATGATATCGATGACTTTGTTTGCGGTTTGGCTATCGAGGCTTGCTGTTGGCTCGTCGGCAATCACTAATGCAGGTTTGTGAACCAAAGCGCGAGCAATCGCTACCCGTTGCTGCTGACCACCAGACAAGTTATCGGGCATGTGATGGATAAATTCTCCCAGCCCCACATGTTCCAGCATCTGTGAGGCAAGTTCAGTTTGTTCTGTTTTTGAAAAACCGTTGAGATGCAACGGATAAGCGACGTTCTCCAAAGCCGTCATCACTGGCACCAAGTTGAATTTTTGGAATATAAAACCCAGCTTTTCACGGCGCATTTTCGCAGCCTGCATTTGTCCGCTCGGGTAAGGTTGGCCA
>NZ_JAWPOL010000205.1:0-1305 GCF_033391095.1 Vibrio sp. Vb0667
CGCCCCTCTTTTACCGATGCACCCGACGTTGTTTTGAGGAGTCGCCCAAATGCAGCTTCATCTTCATCCAGAATCGACAGCGCTTTCTCGTACTTACCAAGCTTGATCCGCTCTAGTGCAAGGCTTTCTTTTAGCGCGCTGAGTTCAACATTTAACAACAATGTTGAACGTTGGTTCCGTCCCGGTTTTGGTCGCCAACTTAACCACGCTATCTCTTGCATCTGCGCCAGCAAACTGCGCGCATGACGAGGCGAAGTAAACAACAAATCGGCGATTTCTTGCAGCGTGGTTTTTGCTTCATTACCAACACCAAAAGAGAGCAAGCGTTGGTAATAACGAAATAAGTTGAGATCAGACACCGCACGTACCTTAACTCTAGGAGGTCATTGAATAGGCGTATTTTACTGAACTTGGCGGCAATAAAATAAGAAAACTTCCAAACACTTTGTTCCCCTTTTACTAGCATTTCGTCCCTATATTGTAGGAAAAACCCACCTATTTGGTCTTATCAGGAATAAAGCGAAGAAATCTACTCTCTTTTTTACCTCCCCTTTTTTCACCATACTGATTTGGCTAGCAGGAAATATAGAAAATTGCTCACAACCTAACCCCCAAGCAGAACTTAGCTCCTGATACCACACCCCCAATTCGTCGTATCTTTAAGTTCTGCTTTTTTACTTGCTGCCATTTGACCGAATTCTTTGTTAGTCCGCCAAATATTTGCGAGACATCATCCCTTCCCATTTTTTGACGTCTCTTATCTTCAATTCTCCTTTCAACAGTTGCGCCTTAGAAAAAGCACACGTACACTTAATCGTAATTCGACGATTAACTATAAAGGTCTGCTCATGAGCAACAAATGCAACGAAACGTGCCAAATTGCTTTTGAAACCACGCAACAACAACTCGATAAAGAACAAGCACTCGCCGCTCAAGCGAAAGCGCTGTCTCATCCTGCTCGCTTACGCATTCTGCATATTCTTCACACTTTAGACACCATGGGCGGCTGCTTAAATAGCGATTTAGTCTCTGAGTTAGGTTTAGCGCAATCGACTGTATCAGAACACTTACGCATTCTAAAACAGGCCGGGTTTATCAGTGCAGAACCCAACCCGCCAAAGGTTTGTTACCGTATTCAACGTGAAAAACTGAACGTGTTTAACGCTCAGTTTTCCGATTTATTTAGCTAAGACACGTTGCGCGCTTTCCACGCGCGCAAAGATAAACTATAACTTAATACATCGCCTTTCGACGATAAACGAATAGAGACCACTATGACGACTGAAGTTTTAAATAGTGCCAGTG
>NZ_JAWPOL010000206.1:0-1304 GCF_033391095.1 Vibrio sp. Vb0667
AGCCAATGAAAGGCACGCTAAACCAAACACCGCAATAGGTAACGAGATCCAAAAGATGCGCTGAGGGCGTTGTTGAAACATTACCCAAGCCACGATTGGCACGAACAGCATCGAGAGGCTCATAATAAATGCGCCCTCGCCTAGCGTATCGCTGATTGAAATGGCATAAATCCACGTCATCACAGCGCCGCCAAGCAGCAAACCTACGCCACTGGCTGCCAACACGTCTTTTAACCGTGCCGCTTTTAGTGGTCGGTAACACAATGGCAGTAAACAGAGAGAGGCGATGGTAAATCGCAAGCCAATAAAACCAAAGGGAGGCAGCCCTTGGATGGTTTCTTTGGAAAAAATCCAGCCCAGTGCCGCTATCATCGTAGTGGCCACCAGAATCACGGTCGCTTTGCGTTCTGAGTTAAACATAATTACTCACAAAAAGGCCTGATGAATCGTCATCAGTGGGGATATTTATATCGATTTTAATCTACGAAAGTTATTTATATTCGTATCGCAAATGCTGACGAGGTGTGTAATAAGAATGGAAGATGTTAACGTTTGCGAAACGTCGGCATTATACATTGCAGGTGAGATTTCATCGAGAAATAACAGCGTGTTGCCTTCCTCGCTATAAACGGTATTCGCGAAGCGAGGAAGGAAAACTAGAACCGAGAATGGGCTCTTTGAAGCAGAAGTTTTTGAAGCGATTAATTACAAGGTGCGGTTGAACTGTGCGACAGCTTCAACCACTCGGCTTGCTCCGTCTTGGATATCGTTCATAACATTGCCCGCCTTTTCAGACAGCTCTAGAGTATCAAGCGCCTCTTTTTGACACTGAGAAATCAGTGCAACAGCGTTATTGGTGCGCTCTAGATTTTCCGTCACCATCGAGACAATCTCATCTGTCGTGGTATTGGTGCGCATGGCAAGCTGGCGTACTTCATCGGCAACCACCGCGAAACCGCGTCCATGATCGCCGGCACGAGCAGCTTCTATTGCCGCGTTGAGCGCCAACAAGTTCGTTTGGTCAGCAATTCCGCTAATGCTATTCACCAGTTCACTGATTTTCGATGAGTGTGCTTTCAAATCTTCGATGGCGGCATTGGCTTGCTGCATTTGCTCTGAAAGGATCTGCATTTTCTCAAGGGTAGAGCCGATTACTTGACGGCCTTGGACAGTTTGAGTGCCCGTTTCCTGAGATACTTCATTCGCCAACTGCGCCGCTTGCGCCATGGATTGCTCTTGAAGCACTTGCTGAGTAATGTTGGTCGCAAATTTGACCACTTTGTACAGCTCGCCTCTGTCGTTAT
>NZ_JAWPOL010000207.1:0-1304 GCF_033391095.1 Vibrio sp. Vb0667
TCTGCTTTACGATAGCTCCAACGCGTAACCGAACCAGTCAGAGTTCGATGTTCGGCCAGCTCTTTTGGGTGTTTTGGCATGCCATATTGCTGCACATAGCTCGGGCTTGCGATCGTCACCATGTCAACCGTCATCAGCTTGCGCGCGACAAACCCTGCATCATCCAATTCCCCCATGCGAAATGCGACATCAAACTGATCTTCAATCAAGTCAATACGAGGCGAAGAAAAGTCCAAATCAATGCTGACGTTCGGGTACTGTTGCATAAACTCACACACGTATTTGGCGATGATGTCTTCGCCGATGTAGCCACCCACACAGTTCACTCGAATCACGCCGCGAATCTCTTGAGTATCATCGACGGCGGCAATCAACGCTTGGTCGATGTCTCGCAAAGCTTTTTCACAGTCGTGATAAAAGCGCTCGCCGGCATGAGTCAAACGCAGCGTGCGTGTGGTTCGGTTGAGTAGTGTTACGCCCATTTGCGCTTCAAGTCCGCTGATCTGGCGAGAAACGTGAGATCGAGAAACGGACAGAGCTTCCGCCGCTTTGGTGAAGTTGCCAAGTTGGGCGATCAAAACAAACGAGCGAATGTCGGCGAGATTAACTTTATTGAGCATAATGAGCGTGTTGCAAAAAGCGATGGGTTTAAGGTTATCACAATTATTTACCAATCATATCGGCAAGCAAGGTCGAACGACTTGAGCTTTACGACAACTTGCGTATTATTTTCTGCGTTTCCATCTTTATCTGACTTTTTATGAGCTTATTGATTTCACGACAAGGCACGCCTCAAAAGCGCGCGAAATGGCTGCTAGCAATGATTGGCTGGGTCATCGTCGTGTGTCTGATGCAAAATTCTGGTTTGGTTTCGGCATGCTCGATGAGTGATGACCAAACCTTGGTTTCTGCTTTATCTAGCGATGATGCTCATGTTGTGAAAGCTGATAAAGTCAAAGAGCCGAGTAAGTGTGAACTGTCTGAAAAGTTGATTCAGTTTACCCAGCATCAGCTCGAAGCCTTCATTGTCGTTTTGTTCATTGGCATTGTTTTAGCCGCAGTTTGGCGATGCAGTGCCTTTGTTAACGCGAGGCAATGGACTGAGCCCATCTACGACAAACATCGAATTCATCTTACCTTTTGTGTGTTCCGAGAATGACAAGTGATTCTGGCCGAAAACGCCAGCCATTTTCTACACTTGTTATTAATTAGGAATCACTATGAATCACATTACTAAAGCGACTCAACTCGCGTCCATATTCTTTATGGCGTTGGTGTTGGGTTTGTTCTCTCTTAATCTCTCG
>NZ_JAWPOL010000208.1:0-1300 GCF_033391095.1 Vibrio sp. Vb0667
GAAATTTAATCTGCCGTTCTGTTGTGATTGACTTCGCAATCTCTGTCAATTGTTGGTCAATTTCCGTTTGGAATATGAAAAATCGTCTTTTTTACCAGCGAAATTAAGGGGGTGATTATGCTTTTTTTACAAGAAAAATGAAGTCTAATTTCCCATTTATCAAAGAAGAGTGGCGGGTTGATAAATAGTGCAATACAACACTTTTTAACTACGGTGTTTTTTCGTTTAAAGAAGAGGAGAGTTCCGTCGAAGCTGCTAGGAAATGAGCTCAATTAAGAAGAGTGCTTGAGGCCGTCGCTAAGATTAATGGTGTTTGTGAAAATGTCAGCTCGTACTAGTTCGTTGAGTGCATAGGAGCATACATTCACCGTTTACATGTCATGCATTTTGTTTTTTGAGAGGTGAGAGTGCGTACCACCCATAGGCAGAAAACATAGGCATAAAAAGCCCCGCATTGAGCGAGGCTTGTATTTTATGAGAGGTTTAGCTAGTGAGCAGTCTTTGCAATTTATCGCGCTGTGCTTCGATGTAAGCACGTTCAGGGCTCTGTTCTTTACAGTGTTCAAGAATAAACTCAATTGAACTCAGAACCGTTCTCCAGCGCGGTGTTTTAGGCAGAGTTTCGATACGCATGTATTTATCGAGCGTGCGGGTTTGCAGTGTGCTTCGGTCGAGGTAGACGCGCCACAGCCCACTTTGTTCGGCAAACGCAAACTTACTTTCACCCGTAACAGACTCCCAATAGTCCAATGCATGCGTCATGGCATCGACCAACACTTCACGCATCAAATCTTGCTTATCTTTTTTGTTGCCCAAAGCCTTATCAGCCAAACGAGTAAACTCGCCACCAAGCTCTTTGAGTTTCTGCAACTGGTCTCTATCACCATCGAATGCATAACTTGAGAGTACTTCTACCGCAGTTTCTAGGTTATGAATACGCGCGGCGTTAGCTCCACCACCGACATTAAAGCTGTACATCACATCTAAGCCAGAGCCTTCTGGCAGTTTTGGAATGTCGGCTTCAATGTTTTGACGAATATCCTCAATGTAGATATCAATCTTGCCGCAATAATGAGGCTGCTTCACCGTCAAATATTTTGGTGCGATCAGTTCGTCAGCTGATGAGCGTTTAAGTTGCTCTAAACTGCGTTTGAATAGCTTACAAGCCGCTTCGTTGGCAAAACGAATACGCTGATCTTCTCGCAGACAAATAATAGCTTCCGGTGCAGATTCTAGCTGTTCCAACAAACGACCTTGAGTTTCAAGAAGGCTTGCTTCGACGACAGCTCGCTGTCTAAGC
>NZ_JAWPOL010000209.1:0-1299 GCF_033391095.1 Vibrio sp. Vb0667
TGCTGCTACACGTACTTCATCGATTTTAATCATCTTCATTACACCGTCTTCGTTCGCGTGAGTGTGGATCTCCACGCGGCCAGCGATTGGGCTTTCTGCTGCGATCAACGCGTCTTCCGTATCCCCATGGTTGGTCAGCTGAAAGAATCCGCCAATAACAGGAGCATTTGGCGGCGCTTCACGACTCCAAGGATGATCGATGTGAATTTTTCCGGCTTCGTAATCGTGAGCAAGGCTCATAGGGCTAGCAATGAGAGCGATAAGTGACAAAGTGGCGATTTTCATTTGTTTAAGCATGTGTATTTTCCTTTTAAATAGAATGACTTCCCGAGCAAATGCTCAATGGGATAATTGTTATTATTGTGAGCCTGAGTTCTTAAAGAACCATTAGGCAGGAAAAACACAAGGAGGGGATTGCTTTGGTGCGATATGCTGGTAAACCAATCTGCCGCATTGAGCAAAATGGTAGGGCGTGAGCGCGTGTTTAACGCGGCGTAACCACTGAATGGTGGCAAGATAAAGCCCAACCGCGACAAGCAAGAAAAATTGCACGGCTTGCAGCAGTGGACATTCAAACTGGAAACCGTCGTGTAGCTTCAAGTTATCAATAAATTCGGAAGACGGTTGAGCGTTTGCAGCGATGAGTGTATTGATGTCGACCCACTTAAAACCTTCAGCGGTACAGAGCAACACCTTTTCATTCTGAACTTTGTTAAGCCAGCTTTTATTGTGCACTTGCGTGGGATTGAGCGCCGCAGTGGAGGCCAAATACAGCTGAAACAGTACCGCGAAAATAACCGCAATAGCGGCGACGCGTTGTTTCCTAGGTTGTATTTGAGTGGTTTCCATACGATTTGATATCTGACTGATTCGGCGCAGGATACTAACAAATAACCTTAAAAATGTAACTGCAAGATTTCCAAAAAGTGATGCAAGTGTATTTTATTTGTGTGCATTACCCACCGCGCGAAAAAGTGCAAAAGGAAAAATCAGGGGAGTCGTGAACCCAAGGCCATGAACGACGGGCGATAGCGAAAATGGACTGGCGAGTTAGTGTGCAAAATTTGAGGGATAAAGGATCAAACTGAACACTGATTCTGCACTTGTTTTACGTTAACGGAATTATGACAGTAATTTAATAAAGGATACGGTATTCTCTCGCTCCTTTGTGTATTCCTGAGCGTTTCTTGCTGTGGCAAGAGAGGCGTCATCTTAAGAAATTTCTCCAATGAAATACGAACAACAGATCGAATTTCGATACCCTAAAGGTCGATTCGCGATGGTGAGTGTTTATACATT
>NZ_JAWPOL010000020.1:0-81556 GCF_033391095.1 Vibrio sp. Vb0667
TAAGTGGAATGATAGTATCCGCGCTCGCTTGAACAGTTCCTGTTTCAAGCTTTACCACGAACAACAAGGTCGCATTGTTGATTGTGAACATTTGATTTTTACTAATTTGAGAGTAAATACTATGAAATTCGAAGCAGTAGTACGTACTGAACTAGGTAAAGGTGCGAGCCGCCGCCTACGTCACGCTGGCAAATTCCCTGCAGTTGTATACGGCGGTGAAGAAGCAGCAGTAGCTATCGTTCTTAACCACGACGACATCGTAAACCAAATGGACAAGCCTGAATTCTACGAAGGCATCGTTCTAGTTATCGATGGCAAAGAAGTTAAAGTTAAGCCACAAGACGTTCAACGTCACGCGTTCAAGCCAAAAGTTGAACACATGGACTTCATCCGTATCTAATTCCCTACCAAGGAATTAATCGGATTAAATCCAAACCTTTTGCATAAAAGATAATCGGACTTACCAACCGAGACATCTACAAAATTTCAAAACCCCGGAGTCTTACCACCTCCGGGGTTTTACTATATTTGGCATATAGCATTTGATTTATGAACGGGCAATATACTTCACTAAAGTGAGATCGGTCAGCGTCATACTCTCAATCACTTCCGACTCTTCCTCTCCAGTACGCACAAAACCACACTTCTTGTAAAAGTTAAGCCCCTGTTGATTAGTATCCAGTGCTTTCAAACTGATCTGCATAACTGACGTAGAGAGCAAACGTGTCTCTAACTCATCTAACAGTGCACTTCCTGCTCCTTGCCCATAATGTAGCGGCGTAACGTAGCAACATGTCACTAATGCCGTTTTATCTTCGCTGGTGTGGTTAGGTAACTCGTAACTTAAAAAGCCAACAATTTCTCCTTGCCTCTCAACTACGATCAATTGGGCCAGTTGCTCCGTCATCACTCGCGCCCACATCCTTTCTCGACGCTCAATCGTAAACTGCTCTATGTAGCTCTTTGGCATTAATCCTTTATACGCCACCTGCCAAGAATCAACGTGTATCTTGGCGATTTGGGCTACCTCCTTTTTGAGTGCGTCCCTTACTGTGTATCTCATAAGCATCCTTTATTAGCGTTAACCATTTACAAATTCTTTTAACCCTACCCTTTAAACCAAAGCTCAAAGATTACAGCTACAGTCGCAACGCTTTACATTAATCCATTTCATTTTCATTAATTAAATGATAGTTCACATCATAATATTCGAAGAAGAACGATCCATTATTTACTTTTCATTTTGACTCATTAGGTTGAATCTATTTGTTTAAACACTCAAGTGTCAAATGCGGAATAAGCACGATAAGGTATCGGATGAGGATAAATAAACGATGCCTAAAGCATAAGGTTTCTAAACGATCGCAATTATAGTAAAGAGGTAAATACAATTTTTGATAGAGTTAGGCAGAATAAAGCCATGATCAAATGAGTTTAAGTTCTGTGCTGTTCATTATGCATACAAACCGAACCCCTCATCATTAGAGCGAAAATTTATAACGATTTGTGTCATACCTATTAGGGAAAACATAAACTTGGCAAAATTATCACCAAAATCAGCGTAATACTTCGCAAAAATGCGCATTGATTCACATAAACAACACACATTCAATTAACTACCTCACAAAAAATAGAGCTAGCTATATAAAATAAATACTAAATACCAATTCTGTTTATTTATAGACGTAGTTTGCAGGCTTATTAATTCATTGCTCCGATAGAAGTATAAATAAGAGATAGATCACTAAAGTTTCACATTAATTCCGTATATTTCACGCCGTAACAATAACAAAATCACAAAGAAAGGATCCCTTATGAAGTTTTCCAAATCTCTTTTGGTAGTGGCAGTGGGCGCTGCGCTAGCAGGATGCGGCTCAGACAGCGACAATTCTCCAGTAACCTGCGAGACTGCAGATTCTTGTACTAAGTTCACCGTTCTCCACACTAACGATAACCATGGTCGCTTTTGGCATAACAGCGACGGCGAATACGGCATGGCTGCGCGTCACACTTTAATCGAATCTATCCGCGCAGAAGTCGAAGCAAAAGGCGGTGAAACCATTCTTCTATCTGGCGGTGATATTAATACCGGTGTACCAGAATCAGACATGCAAGATGCGGTTCCAGACTTCGTAGGGATGAACCTACTTGGTTACGATGCAATGGCTGTCGGTAACCACGAATTTGATAACTCACTAGATATTCTCGATATGCAAGCCGAGCTAGCTGACTTCCCTATGCTGGCTGCGAATATCTATAAAAAAGATACAAACGAGCGTTACTTCGACCCTTACAAAGTATTTACTATCAACGGCCTTAAGATCGCTGTTATTGGTCTAACAACGCAAGACACTGCGAAGCTAGTCAATCCAGACAACGTATCAAACATCCACTTCGAAGACCCTCAAGTAGAAATCAAAAAGGTACTGAAGGAAATCGAAGAGAACGAAAAGGTAGACCTAGTATTTGCAACGACGCACATGGGTCACTACGAAGATGGTAAAAACGGTAGTGAAGCACCAGGTGACGTGAAACTCGCTCGCTCTCTTGAAGAAGGACAGCTAAACGCTATCATCGGTGGTCACTCGCAAAACCCTGTATGTATGGAACCAGGTACCAATGAGTATGCTGATTTCAAACCTGGGGATGATTGTGCCCCAGACCAACAAAAAGGCACTTGGATTATGCAAGCGCATGAGTGGGGTAAATATGTGGGTCGTGCTGACTTCGAATACTACGACGGCAAGCTTCACTTAGCGAACTACGCACTGATTCCTGTAAACCTTCTAGACGAAAACGATGAAGTTATCGGTGAACGAATTCAACAAGATGCAACAGTAAAAGCGTTACTACTGCCATACCAACAACAAGGTCAAGAGTTATTAGATGAGAAGATTTCTAATACGACGGGTAAGTTAGAAGGTGATCGTAACGTAGTTCGCTCTCAACAAACTAACCTAGGTCACCTACTCGGCGAGGCATACCGTACTTACAAAACGGTAAATGCTGACTTTGGTGTGATGAACTCTGGCGGCGTGCGTGATTCAATCCAAGATGGTGATATCACTTACCGTGACGTACTAACGGTTCAGCCATTTGGTAACTTCGTGACTAAAGCAACTATGACAGGTAAAGAAGTTAAAGAATACCTAGACGTGGTTGCGACGAAATCTGCAGGGTCTGGTGCTTACGCTCAACTAGATAACATCACTTTAGATGTAAATTGTGATGCTGGCTCAGTAACCATTACCGATATTAACAATAAAGGCTTCGATCTAAACGAAACGTACACATTCTCTGTAATCAGCTTCAGTGCTGCTGGTGGCGATAACTATCCAATCATCGATGTTCAATCTACACAGCTAACTGATGCATACGTTTTGCGCGAGTTCTTCGTAAACAACCCACAAATCTCTGCGGATAACTACGACAAGAACTTAGAGAACATCAAATACTTCAGTAATGGCCAACCAGTAAAAGGCTGTCCTGCAACTGGTAGCTAATACTCAACACCTTACCCCTGGCGCTAAGAGCTTTTACAAGCAATTTCGTCAGGGCTTTCCTTAAAACCGAAGCTTTGTGCTTCGGTTTTTTATTTTCGATAAATTACTGAAAACTCTCCACCTTCACAATATGTTCAAAAATTGTTCATTTGTGTTATTGACGCCCCTGTGTTGGGCTTCTATGTTTGATAAGGTCTTTTAAATATGCAGGTTCATCGGCTAAATTTCGCGAAACATTTTCAATCGCACAGTCAATGATTCTGAGAAAGATGTGAATGGCGTTACAAACACTGCTCTCAAACAATTTGTCTTTGGACTTCAAACGATGGTGATGTGCCTCCACGCGCACACTAATGAGCAGCGATCTGGACGTCAATGTGTTCAAACTGCTGCCATCGAGTTCTGGAGGTCAAAAATGAAACGAGCCAGCAATAGCTACAGACTCCAAATGATCAAAGAAGTAGTTACCCGTAGAGAGCGTGAAGCTTGTACGGATCCTATGGCGAGATACATTCATCAACTCATGGATGAACGCCCAACAAGTAAATTAGATGTTGAATTCAATCATCGATTTTCAGGAAATCACTTCGACGAACAAGCGGGAGGCTGGGTTAGCGACCGTTGGTCGATGAAATAACGCCAATTACCGCTTTATAGGGAAAATGGATAGGAGATTCCCGGTTCTTAAAGGACACCTTGCCGGACCGGGAATATGTAAAAGCCTAATCAGAACCGAAAGCGAAGGCGTAACCCCACAGACTGAACAAGAGTTCTAGAATAAGTCTTGTTGAGGCGATGACTCATCTTGAAGCTGTTCTGGCTTCGTCTTCCCTGCCAACATCTTTCTTCTGTACCTTTGACGACACAACTTAATAACGTGCAACTGCTGAGCGGGGGTTAAGTTAAGCCAATTAAACCTTTCCTCTCTCTTTCTCATACACCCCTTGCAATACCCTTTTTCATCGGAGGTACATACTCCAACACAAGGGCTTGGGACAGTAAAAAACTCCAGTTGCTCCATACTAAAACCGCTCTTTCCATATTAGGGCGTATTGGCCTAGTTTAAATAATGAGAAGATTAGTCAGCAACAAAACTTGCTATATGCTTCGTTATGTCAAAAACATACGAAACCATAACCTTATGCTGACAAAAACAGTGTTTTATTACTTATACTTACCGCGTTTATAAAAACGGAGTCTATAAAATGAAGCTTAGCCTAAAAACGTTAGTTACAGCAATCTCTCTCCCTGTTCTTATGACTGCTTGTGCTAGCAACGGTGATGATGTGAAAGAAATAACGGCTCAAGATTTGCAGCACCACAACTGGGAACTTGTTCAAGTTGATGGCAAAAATATCGTTCTAGACGAACACCAAAAAGCGGCTCGCCTAGAAATCGGTGAAAATCTAACCGCAAACGGCAACGCAGGTTGTAACAACTTCTTCGGTCAAGCCGAGCTGAAAAACAACCAACTACGCATCGAAAAAATGGGCATGACCATGAAGATGTGTATGGAAGATCAAATGAAGATCGAAAACGCAATGACACAAACACTATCTAACTGGAGCGATATCACGCTAACTACAGATGGTCTTGTTCTGAAAAGTGCCGATCACGAATTGACGTTTACACTACGTGACTGGGTAAACTAATCCCAACTAAGTAAACCAGATAGTATCTTAAAGCAGCCGAACGGCTGCTTTTTTTATATCGATGAATCGTTAGTCATGCATGCCAAAGTCATTTAAATGGCCAACTTTCTTTCTCTTTTCGCCCTCAATTCCATGCTTTAAACATCAATTTTGCTCTGTAAAACAACCTATTCATATCTCTGGGGACAATAATTTTCAATTACTTGAAAGAATATCCTCAAACAAACGGTCCGCTCCTAAAATGACACCAAATTTGTCCTTTCTTCGTTTTGCTTCACATTGAGAGTAATTCTTTGAATCAATGAGTGATTCCGTTTGGGATTGGCATTGATAATAGAGAGAGATGAATTACTATCCTTGTAACAGAGCGGAACGACTTGCGAAAACGTCAATAGAAACGAAAGCAAGCACCAAAAGACATAACACGGAATAGATATGAAAAAGCTACTCAGCAGCATTGGCATTTTAGCCACGACTTTTGCGACACCTTCTTTTGCCGATTCATCAGTGAATAGCGAATGGCAAAAAATCGAACAACAAGCCGACGGGCAATCCGTCTACTTTCATGCTTGGGGCGGAAGCCAAGAAATTAATCGCTACATACAGTGGGCGAGTAGAGAGCTAAAATCACGTTATAACGTGACGCTAAACCACGTTAAAGTAACTGATATTTCTGAGACCACTACTCGACTTATCGCAGAAAAAGCGGCAGGCAAAAACAGCGGTGGCAGTGTTGATATGGTTTGGATCAATGGCGAAAACTTCAAATCAATGAAGGACAACCAATTGCTATTTGGTCCTTTTGTCGAAGGTTTGCCAAGCTGGCAATATGTGGATAAATCTCTACCAATTGATGTGGACTTCTCCGAGCCAACAGAAGGTCTAGAAGCACCTTGGGGAGTAGGACAATTAGTGTTTATCCATGACGAGCAAACCCTCCATAACCCTCCAAAATCATTCGCAGAAATGCTGAGCTATGCAAAAGCGTTCCCGAATCGCCTGACTTACCCTCGACCACCAGAGTTTCATGGCACAAGCTTTATCAAAGCATTACTCATTGAACTGTCTAACAACGCCCCTGAGCTGCAACAACCAGTTACCGATGACACGTTTGAGCAAGTCACTCAACCGCTGTGGTCTTATCTAGATGAGTTCCATAAAGTCGCTTGGCGCGGTGGTAAGCAGTTTCCAGGCGGTACAGCAGAAACCCTTCAGCTACTAGATGATGGTCAGACTGACCTGGCGATTACCTTTAACCCGAACGCGGTTTTCTCTGCGCAGTCGAGCGGTAATCTTGCAGAGAGCACCAAAGCGTACGCAATGGACGCAGGAGCACTCTCAAATATCCACTTTTTAGCGATTCCTTGGAACGCAAATGCCAGTGCTGGTGCACAAGTTGCGATAAACTTTTTATTGAGCCCTGAAGCACAGTCTCGCAAAGGTAACCTAAACATCTGGGGCGACCCTTCGGTACTAAGCAACCAATACCTAACTGGTTCAGCCAAAAACACTCAACAATTCAAATCTATCGCTGAGCCACATCCAAGTTGGCAAGCGGCGTTAGAAAAAGAATGGTTGAAACGCTACGGGAATTAGTAAGAATCCATGTTAAGAGCGCTGTATTTAGTCATTATCGCAGTTTGTATTTTGCCTACCATTCCGGGACTACTTGGAGTGGTGGTCTCTGCGCTCGGTTATGTACCTCCTATCGGTCTACACCACTTTTCTTTTGATGGCTTCAATGCCGTCTTTGATTGGGAAGGTGTTTGGACATCCATCGGGCTTACTTTCTACTCCGCCATTTTCAGTAGCTACTTGGCTTGCTTCATCACGTTTGCCATTCTACAGGCGTCTTGGGGCAGCAAGTTTTGGCGAAAAATTGAAGTTAGCCTTTCCCCACTTCTCGCTATGCCGCACGTCGCGTTTGCAATTGGCTTTGCGTTCTTGTTTGCCCCAACTGGTATGGGCGTTCGTGTTCTCAACCAACTGTTTGGTTACGACCCGAATGCACAAACGGTGAATGACTTAGCATTGCTGATTAAAGACCCACATGCACTCGGTTTGGTCATCATGCTTGCGATTAAAGAAGTGCCGTTTTTATTGTTGATGAGTATTCCGATCCTTCAGCAATTGAAAGTCGATAAGGTTGAAAAAGTCAGTCACTCGATGGGCTACAGTTCGGCGCAAGTGTGGTGGAAATGCGTGTTCCCACAGTGGATAGCAAAACTGCGCTTTCCAATGCTGGCGGTATTGGCTTACAGTTTGTCCGTTGTCGATGTCGCCCTGATTATTGGCCCCACCAACCCGCCGACGTTTGCGGTTTTGGTATGGCAATGGTTTAACGATCCAGATTTATCGCTCCTACCAAGAGCGGCCGCTGGCGCAGTAATACTGTTTGCGATCGCAAGCCTTTTGATTGGATTTGCACGCTTAATGGAATGGTGTATTACCAAAGGCTTCAAACGCTGGCAGTACTCTGGTCGAAACGGGTTTCGTTTACCCGGTAAAACCCTATTTTCACTGGTCGCGCTACTTGCACTTCTAATGATTCCACTCATGGTGCTGTGGAGCTTTGCCCAACGTTGGCGCTTTCCAGATTTGCTCCCAAGCCGTTACAGCCTGCGTTTTTGGGAATACGAATGGCACAGTATTCTAGGGACTCTAGAACAAAGTATGTCAATCGCCCTAATCAGCGCGACTGTCGCGCTAGTTCTTGCTTTAATAGCACATGAGTATCGTCTCCGTTATCGCTGGCAGGTGCCCGGTTACATCATCGCCATCCCAATGCTGATTCCTCAGCTATCCGTGCTATTCGGTATGCAAGTAGTGACGCTGTACTTAAACAGTAATGCGTATTTCTTTTGGGTATGTTGGGCGCATATATTCTTTGCGTTCCCATTTATTTACCTCTCGCTAGACGGTCCGTGGCGCAGCTTCGATAACGGCTTAACTCGCGCCGCACTCAGCTTGGGTAAATCACCGATGCAAGCTTGGTTAAAAGTGAAACTGCCAATCCTCCTGCCTGCAATTGCATTCGCGTGGGCTGTCGGTATTAGTGTCAGCCTGGCGCAATACCTACCAACATTGGTGCTAGGGGCTGGGCGCATTAGTACCATCACAACCGAAGCCGTTGCACTATCCAGTGGTTTTGACCGACGTGTCACCGCTATTTACGCCATTTGGCAAGCTCTGCTGCCATTCTTGTTCTTTTCTTTTGCGATACTGCTTAGCCACTTGCACAGGAAGTATCGCCGCTTGTCTATAAAAGGTTTACTACTGAATGAGTCTTTGTCTCGAAAACCTCGCCATCCGTAAAACCAATGGCGACGCGCTTTTTTCAGCGTTCAACATGACCGTAGAAAAAGGTGAAATCGTTACCCTGATGGGGCCTAGCGGTTGTGGTAAATCCACTTTGTTGGATGCCATTGCCGGGCACCTATCCGCCGAGTTCAACTACTCTGGATCCATTACGCTTGATAACGAAAAGTTGGATGCCCTCCCTGCCCATAAGCGTCAGGTCGGTATTCTATTCCAAGAAGATTTGCTCTTCCCTCATTTAACGGTGTGGGAGAACCTTGCCTTCGCGCTACCAAACTCAATCAAAGGTGAAGAGCGTAAAGCTCACGCTATGCAAGCACTGAAGAACATTTCATTGACCAAACTAGCAGAGTCCTTTCCTGACCAAATTTCGGGAGGGCAACGTGCCCGTATCTCATTGACTCGTATGCTGCTAGCAAAGCCAAAAGTTGCGCTACTTGATGAGCCCTATAGCAAGCTGGATAAAAACCTGCGCGTGCAATTTCGCAATTGGGTGGTCGAACAATTGCAGCAAGCGAACATCCCTACTTTGATGGTAACGCACGATGAAGACGATATTCCTGATGGCAGCCGCTGCCTAAACTGGCCGTGGGAGACAAATCATGCTTGATAGCCTGAGTATAAAGCTCATCCGCAAACCGCTGGCACTCAGTGCGAAATATCTCGATAAATGTGGTATCACTGCAAATCAGACGACAGTGTTTGGTTTTGTACTTGGCTGTTTTGCCCTGCCGGCTTTGATCACCGAACAGTACTTGTTGGCGTTGCTGTTTATTTTGCTGAACAGAATCTGTGATGGGTTAGACGGTGCACTGGCGAGGATTCAAGGCATTACCGATGCGGGTGGTTTTCTTGATATCAGCTTAGATTTTTTGTTCTATTCGTTGATTCCTTTTGGCTTTGTGCTTGCCAACCCAGAGCACAATGCCGTTGCAGGCGCATTTTTGATTTTTTCCTTCATCGGCACTGGTAGTAGCTTTTTGGCTTTTGCCATCATGGCAGGAAAACAAGGCATCGATAATCCGGTATATAAAAACAAATCGCTTTACTACATGAGCGGCTTAACCGAAGGTACAGAAACCATTGGCTGCTTGGTTTTATTTTGTTTGCTACCGCAACACTTTGCCGTCATCGCGTATATCTTTGGCGCGGCATGCTGGTTTACTACTTTTACACGTATTTATTCAGGGTTTCATACGCTTAACGATCATTAATACTGCTTAGACAATCGCGTTTCCTTAAGGGACAGGCCGCTAAGCCACTGTTTTATAAAGCACCAAAACGCAGGTTAAATTGGGGTATATACTCTTTGAATGAAGAAACCATTCGGAGGCTATATGAAAAAACAGATCAATTTAGGCATGTTGCTCACCATTACTTGTGCGCTCGTGCTTGGCGGCTGTAGCTCACCTAACCCGTACGGAGATGCATACGGCTCATCCGACACTCGCAAAGTTCAGCAGGTTTACTACGGCACAGTAGAAAAAGTAGAACCCGTAACCATTGATGCCTCTACCCAATCCAATGCCATTGGCACCATCGCTGGTGCTGCCGTGGGCGGGATCTTAGGCTCAAAAGTTGGGGGCGGTTCTGGCTCGGATATCGCTGCCATTGGTGGTGGTCTATTGGGTGGCTATGCAGGCAGCAAAGCGGCTGAAGCAACCGCGAAAAGAAATGGCGTGAATCTGACCATTCGTTTAGAGGACGGAAAGATTATCTCTATTGTTCAAGAAGCAAATCCAAACATGATTTTCCAACCAGGCCAAGCGGTCCAAATCAATGTTTCTGGTAATGACGCCAGAGTCGTTCCTCGTTAATTCGGACGAACCAAACCTTTGGCCTGCTTTAATTCAAACACCTAATCCGCGCAAGCTTACATCACTGGCTTGTTAACTTGCGCGTTTCTTTTCGTATCAAACTTGATCGTCGTCAATGGAACATCAATCTCCCACACCTTTCGATGTTCAAATGACATCAAGTTGCTAGCATGAGCCCATTCCAGATAACTTTGGGCTTGTTATGACTCCGACTGTTGACCACGTATTCCTTAATATCGCGCTAAACCTCAGCTCAAATCGCTCTCACGAGCAGCAATATCAAAATCTCATTGATGGGGTCGCGCAAGTATTCCCATGTGATGCGAGCTGCCTGTTTATCTTCGATGAGGATGGGTTTCTAACTCCTGTCGCGGTAAAAGGCTTATCCAGCTCGGTCTTAGGTCGTCGCTATTTCCCCAAGGCGCACCCTCGCTTAGATGCCATTATTCATAGCCGTGAACCGGTGCGTTTCGATGCCGATTGTTCACTGCCGGATCCTTTCGACGGCACACTATTAACTGAAGACCAATGCATTGATGTTCACGATTGCATGGGCTTTAGCTTGTATGTCGAAGGCCAACTTGTTGGCGCACTAACGATGGATGCACTAACGGTGGGCGCGTTTGATGGCATCGATCCTGTCGCTATCGAAACCTTTGCGGCTTTGACCGCTGCGACATTGCGTAACATTGCTCAGTTAAAAGCGCTCAAAGCGCAAAACCAGAAGCAAAAAAGCGTCACTCAAACCCTTATCCAGCAAGCCCGTTCTCAACATGGTGAAATGGTGGGTTTGAGTCCACAGATCAACCAGTTACGAAACAACATTGCGACCGTTGCTCAATCAGATTACGCAGTACTTATCACAGGAGAGACCGGTACTGGTAAAGAACTGGTCGCGCACTCGGTACACGCGCAATCTCATCGTAGCGATAAGCCGATGATTTACGTAAACTGTGCGGCTTTACCAGAAGGTCTGGCTGAGAGTGAACTGTTTGGCCATGTCAAAGGCGCATTTACAGGTGCTAATAGCCACCGTGCCGGTAAGTTTGAACTGGCAGACGGTGGAACGATTTTCCTTGATGAAGTGGGCGAACTGCCTTTGATTTTGCAAGCAAAATTGCTGCGCGTAATTCAGCAAGGCGAGCTGCAACGTGTAGGTAGCGATCAGCATTTGATGGTCAATGTGCGCATCATCGCCGCGACCAATCGACAATTAGAAAAAGAGGTCGAATCTGGCACGTTTCGAGCTGACCTTTTCCACCGTTTGAACGTGTTCCCAATCCAAGTCCCCCCACTGCGTGCCCGTGACGGGGATATTCCCGTTTTAGCAGGATATTTGTTGGAAAAAGTACGCCAACAATTCAATGCACCCAATCTGCACGTTCATCCTAAAGTGTTGACTCAATTGGAATCTTCACCTTGGTACGGAAACGTGCGCGAGCTCGAACATACTTTAACGCGCGCGGCTTTGCACGCCATTCAACAAGGCGCAAGCACGATCATGCTTAACCATTTCGACACCTCATTGGCTCTCGGTGATGTAAAAAACACATCGCATTATTTACCCAAAGAAAGCCAACCAATGCGAGAACTGATAGAAAGCTATCAACGTGATTTAATTGAACATGCTTTAAGCCAAACTGGTGGCGTTTGGGCAAAAGCAGCGGAGTTTTTGCAAATGGATCGCGGGAACTTATATCGAATGGGTAAAAAGCTCGGGATCAATAAATAACCAACCACAAGAAGCCGATGTAATTAAGACATCAACCCCGTTGTCTTAATTACATCAACCACTCTCCTAAATCTGAAAAAATTCAATACAAATCAACAAGATAACAATTGGCACACATTCTGCTCTCTAGTGGTCAACATCACGACTATTAAAACAATCACTGGAGAACCCAATATGTTCTGTATTCAATGTGAACAGACAATTCAAACCCCTGCTGTTAAAGGTTGTTCTTTTGCACAAGGTATGTGTGGTAAAACTTCTGAAGTATCTGACCTTCAAGACGTGTTGGTTTACACACTGCAAGGGGTTTCTTTTTGGGCATCAAAAGCACTTGAATTCAACATCATTAACGATGAAATCAACCAATGGGCACCCAAGGCATTTTTCTCTACATTGACGAACGTAAACTTTGACCCTGAACGTGTCCTAGAGCTAACTTCTCAAGCGGCAACGTACAAAGCATTGCTAAAAGAGCAAGTAATGTCTGCTGCAACACTCGCCGATACCGAAGTTGCTGACATTCCTGCTGTTGCTCACTTTGAGCTACCAAATAGCGCAGAAGCGATCTTAGCTTTTGCTCCTCAAGTCGCGGTTAACCGTGGTAAGGACCAAGTACATGAAGATGTTATTGGCCTACGCCTACTTTGCCTATACGGCCTTAAGGGTGCCGCAGCATACATGGAGCACGCACGTGTTCTTGAGCAAACCAACAACGATATCTATGCCGAATACCATGAAATCATGGCGTGGTTGGGCACAGACCCTGAAGATCTTGGCGAACTACTTGATTGCTCAATGCGCATTGGCCTGATGAACTACAAAGTGATGGAAATGCTCGACCAAGGTGAAACAACGACCTTCGGCCATCCAGAACCAACCACGGTGAACGTCAAGCCAGTAAAAGGTAAATGTATTCTTGTTTCTGGCCATGATTTGCATGACCTAGAAAAAATCCTGCAACAGACTGAAGGCAAAGGTATTAACGTTTACACTAATGGTGAAATGCTGCCTGCACACGGCTACCCTGAGCTGAAGAAATACCCTCATCTCGTCGGTAACTACGGCAGCGCATGGCAAAACCAACAGAAAGAATTCGCAAACTTCCCTGGTGCAATCGTAATGACGTCAAACTGCTTGTTGAATCCAAATGTGGGTCAATACGCAGACCGTCTATTCACCCGCAGTATTGTTGGCTGGCCTGGAGTGGCTCACATCGAAGGTGATGATTTTAGCCAAGTGATTGAATGTGCTCTAGCGCAAGACGGTTTCCAACACGATGAAATCGAACACCACATCACGGTTGGTTTTGGTCGCAATGCACTGATGAACGCCGCCCCTGCGGTTATCGACCAAGTGAAGCAAGGCAACATCAAACACTTCTTCCTAGTCGGCGGCTGTGACGGCGATAAAGCAGAACGCAGCTACTACACCGATTTTACGGCTGAAGCGCCAGAAGACACGCTAATCCTGACCTTGGCGTGTGGTAAGTTCCGCTTCAACAAGAATACGTTCGGCGATATCAACGGCATCCCTCGCCTATTGGATGTGGGCCAATGTAACGATGCTTACTCTGCAATCCAGCTTGCACTTGCACTGGCGAAAGAGTTTGACTGTGACATCAATGAACTACCACTCACGCTTGTGCTTTCTTGGTTCGAGCAAAAAGCGATCGTTATCTTGCTAACGCTATTTGCATTGGGCGTGAAAGGCATTTACACAGGCCCTACTGCACCGGCATTCCTAACGCCAAACCTAATCGCCATCATCCAAGAGAAGTTCGATATGCGCAGTATTGGCAATGTTCAGGATGATCTAAAAGCCATCCTAGCAGCTTAATAAACTTGCTTGTTCGCGCCTCCTTACGCGGAGGCGCTCTCTATTTCGAACTAAAAATAGCCACAACCAAAGAGATTGTTATGTTTTTTGAATGGCAAGGTAACCAACCCGTCACACTCCGTTGCATCGACAAATACTTCGAAACACACGACACCGTCAGCATCAAATTGGCCGAACTAACCGAATCACTTCTGTTTCAGTTTAAGCCTGGCCAGTTTATTAACTTGGGCGTCGAAATTGATGGAAAAATGGAGTTTCGTGCCTATTCAATCAGCTCGATCAATGAAGACGATCA
Organism: Vibrio sp. Vb0667; assembly: GCF_033391095.1. Classification (NCBI taxonomy): domain Bacteria; kingdom Pseudomonadati; phylum Pseudomonadota; class Gammaproteobacteria; order Vibrionales; family Vibrionaceae; genus Vibrio; species Vibrio sp. Vb0667. The sequence goes on from NZ_JAWPOL010000020.1 coordinate 14,154, forward strand.
CCTTCAACTCACCATCAAACGAGTATCTGGCGGTAAAGTATCGAACTACATCGTTGACTCGCTGCTGCTCGGTGATACCGTTCAAGCATTACCACCAACGGGCGAATTTAACTGCATTGACCATCCACCCGTTTTACGTGATGGCGAAACAAAAGCCTTGCTTATCAGTGCAGGTTGCGGCGTCACGCCCGTATTTTCGATGGCAAAACACTGGCTGAGTGAGCAAGATGAAAACGACAACGATGTGGACATCGCATTTCTTCATATCGCACGCAGCCCAGAAGAGACGATTTACTACGATCAGCTAGAAACGTTCGACGCTGTGTATCCCAACTTCCATTTAAAGCTGTTGCTTAAAAACCGCGAAGGAACGTCACACCCACAAGGTCGTTTGAATGCCGACTGGCTTAAAGAGCTTGTTCCTGATTTCAAACAGCGCACCGTTTACCTGTGTGGTCCAAGTCAGTTCATGCAAGATGTTCACGGCTATTTGAATGACCTTGGTTTTGACATGACGAACTTCTACCAAGAGAGTTTTACGCCAGCAACTGGCGCAGAAACATCGGTCTCCGATGAGACGGTTAACGTTTTTGTTCCTGATTTTGCTCAAAGCATCGATGCGCAAAAAGGTCAGGTACTGGCCGATGTGCTCGAAGGCGCAGGTTTACCATTAATCGTCGCTTGTCGAAGCGGAATTTGTGGCTCGTGCAAATGCAAGGTTCGTAAAGGCAACGTTTCTTCCACCAGCCTAGAAACATTGACGCCAGAAGAAATTGAACAAGGCTATGTGCTCGCCTGCTCATCAATCATCGAAGCGGATCTTGAAGTGCAGATCGGTTAATGCTGCTGGTATCGATCTTTTATTGTTTCCCGTCATTCCGACGAGCCTAGGCGAGGCCAGGAATCTAATATCAGCGTGTTAGGAATAACTCACTCTGATAATAGACTCTGAATCACACTCGCGTCTCGCTATTCAGATTGACGGGGTATCGCGGAGATGCCAGCCGTACTCAAACGGCTGGTATTATAGATAAGTACAACTTTCGTTTCGTCGTCATTGCTTCTCGCTAAACAGCAACACTTTCAATGCTGCTTCGCTGTCTACGTCCATAAACTCTGGTGGGTTATCCAGGCGCTCACGGAATGTCAACTCTGGCGCTTCTTCTTTCATGCTTTCAATCAAGAAGTCGCTTGTCACAGATGGTGAGTTCACACATGCCATCACTTGACCGCCTTCTGCCAACAAATCCGGCAATCGACGTAAAATCTTTTTGTAATCTTTAGTCAGCGCAAAGCTGCCTTTCTGGAACGAAGGCGGATCGATGATAATCAAGTCATACTGACCAGATTTCTTAATCTTACCCCACGATTTAAAGATATCGTGCCCCATAAAGCTTACCTGGTTGATGTTATGACCATTTAGCTTGTGGTTCTCACGACCTTTAGACAGCGACGCTTTTGCCATGTCGACGTTAACCACTTTATCTGCGCCACCCGCAATGGCAGCGACAGAAAAGCCACACGTGTAAGCAAACAAGTTAAGCACGTTTTTATGCTTCGCATTTTCCCGTACCCAATCACGACCGTAGCGCATGTCCAAAAACAGACCGAAGTTTTGGTTGCGGCCAATATCCAATTGGTATTTCAAACCGCTTTCTTCAACGACAGGGCGAGCGTCTAATTCACCGACAAGCACTTCTGAAGGCGCACCATCGGCATAACGGTGCTGAAGAACCATAGTACGACCTTGCTTGTCTGCCCACAGTGGTGATAGTGCCAACGCATTGAGGCCGCTTTTCAGCTCAGCGAGAAACGCGTCGTCGACTTCTTTAAACAAGTTGATGATCAACTGACCTTGTAACCAATCACAGGTAATTTGCTCTAAGCCCTCAAAACGACGGCCACGACCATGAAACAGTCGACGAATTTCGTTCGGAGCTTGCGCGAGCTCGGTTTCTAGATGCTGAAAAAACAGCGGAAGTTGTGATGCTTGCATCGAGTTCTCTTATTAGTTTTCTTTGTGACGGTTATTTGATCGTAGGCCAGTTCAGTTCCCAAGGGGAAAGCCAAGTATCCAAACCCTGAGAGACGATTTCACTGTGCCATTTGTTACCCAGCACTTGGTATTCTCGTGGGTCGCAAACAAAGCGATATTGCTCATCTCGGTATTGGAAGCAAAGTGAAAATGCATGCAGATAACCGCGATCAGCCTCATTGCCTGCATTGTAAATCGGGTCGCCAACAATACCTGAGCCAACCGATTTTAATGCCACGCGGATTTGATGCGTTTTACCAGTGTGTGGCTTACATAAAAATAGGCGCTCTCCGGGCTCTGCCGCAAGAGAGAAAAACTGGGTGACGGCTGGGTTATTTTTGCTGTTGACCAGCTTCCATGATGAACGGCGCGAACGCTCCATATCACCAACGACCAAACCTTGTTTCTTTTTCGGCTTTTTAGAGCCAATCGCCAGATAGAACTTTTCCACTTGGCGGTCAGCAAAAGCTTGCGATAACGCACTGGCCGCTTTGGCGTTGCGTCCGAGGAGCAGAATACCCGATGTCATTTTATCCAAGCGATGGATAAGATAGAGCTGCTGATCACCACTCTGCTTAGCCACTTCTTGCAGCAGCATTGTGTCGCCATCGTCTTTATGAACAGAGACGTTGGGATGCTTATTGATGATCAGAAAATCGGGATGGGTATGTAGAATATCGAACATAAAAAACTGGCTCCACGTTTGGAGCCAGCAGTATACATAAGTTATCGGACAAAGCTATCGAGGCTTGCCCCCAAGGTATTTGCTAAAGCTTCTTCGAGAAAATGCCAGCAAGACCAATGATTGCGATACCCAGCAGCATGATTTCACCTTTGCCACTATCAAAGCCAGACTTAATCCCCATGAAGGCAACAATAGCAATCGCAACAGGAATCAGGTATTTAACTAGGTTGTACCACAATCCAAATAGCGGGAAGGATACTTCGCCGTCATTAGTGATCTCTTTTTCTAGCTCAGCACGGCTTAGGCGCCATCCTGCAAAGATACAAACCAACATACCACCAACCGCTAAGAAGATTTTGTCCGTTAGCAAGTCGAAGATATCAAAGGCACCGGTACCAAACAGCGTTGGTCCCATTCCACCTAACGATAGTGACGCAAAAATACATAATGCCGCCATAACTGCACTTGCAGACAGAACTGCGTTAGAGCGCTTCATGCCTTTCTCGTCAATTAGGTAAGACACGACAACTTCCAATAGTGATACTGAAGAAGTTAATGCCGCCACCGTCAAACCGATGAAAAATAACAACGCGAATAGCAACCCAATCACACCGCCCATTTCAGCAAATAGCTGAGGAACGACAACGAATACAAGACCAGGGCCTGCCGCAGGCTCCATGCCAAAGGCAAACATTGCTGGGAACATAGCAACACCAGCAAGAATCGCGACACCAGTATCCATCGCTGTAACCATACCGGTTGTTTGAACTAGGTTCTCTTTCTTTTTCAGGTAAGAACCGTACGTCATCATACAACCCATACCTAAGCTAAGTGAGAAGAACGCTTGTCCTAGTGCAGCAAGAACCACGTTGCTGTCGACTTTAGAAAAGTCCGGCATGAATAAGAACTCAAGGCCAGCCATTGCACCTGGCAGCATCAAGCCTTTAACAGAAACAACGATTAGGATTAAGAACAGAAGCGGCATCAGAACCTTACCGGCTTTCTCAATACCACCCGAAATCCCTTTCATCACAATCATGACGTTAAGGAACAGGTAAACACCCATCCACATTAAAGGTTGAATCGGATCTGAGATGAAACCGCCAAAGCTGTCGCCAATTGCTTCTGGCGCGCTGAGTAGACCACCACCCACTTTAAAGATGTAGGCCAATGCCCAACCACCAACCACAGGGTAGAAGCCCATGATCAAAAGACCACTGAAGACTCCCATAACGCCAGTAAACGTCCAGCGTCGGTCAGTTGTTTTGAATGCACCTACGGCAGAAAGACCTGTCTTACGACCAATAGCGAACTCTGTCAGCATCACGCTAAAGCCGATAAAAATTACAAAGATAAGATAGATAGCAACGAATGCACCGCCGCCACTCTCACCTGCTGTGTAAGGGAATTTCCATATATTGCCTAAACCGACAGCGGAACCCGCTGCTGCCATTACGAAGCCTAGTTTAGACCCCCACGTATCACGTGGTGCTGCTGTATTAGTTGTAGCCACGCTTTTTCTCCAAAATTAGTTTGTTGTGTATGCATAGAGATAGGCGTCTAAAAAGTTTATGTAAAAATTATTGTACACTTATAAAATAAGCGTTCGACGCACTATGTCTAGAAAGTAAAGCAGCTCCCCTTTAAAATTGGAACCCCAAAAAAGTACATTTATCGCACAAGTGTCGAGTTACGCAGGTTAAATGCTGCTTTTTTGTTCAAAAGTTAAAGAATGACCTTATTTTTCACATTAAAATAACAGAATCAGCTGTTATGAAATTCGTTCCTCATATAAGGTCAATCCCACGTCTAAATGGGAAATCTATTCCCCCAACCCACTTTTATGCTTAATATCCTAGAAGGGCATATTACTCTGAGCGTATATGGACAAGTTTTATCACTTTCTTACTTTAGCTGGCATCGGGCTATATTGGTTACTGGTCGCAGGTGTGACCATTCGTGTCGTTTTAAAGCGCCGTGCAGTGAGCGTGTCTTTAGCTTGGCTAATGATCATTTATATCCTTCCCGTTCTGGGTGTCGCATGTTATTTCCTCTTCGGTGAACTGAACTTAGGCAGAAAACGAGCCGAACGTGCGAAAGAGATGTTTACACCATTCGAGAAGTGGTTCAGTCAGCTTAACGACTGTAACGCGCACAACCCAGAAACGATGGGAAGGCACATCTACCGAATTGATGAACTTTGTAACAACCGCCTTGGTCTTCCCGCATTGAGCGGTAATACATTGTCGCTGCAACAGTCACCTAATGAGATTTTGCATTCCATTATTGAAGACATCGAAAACGCGCAGAGCAGTATTCGAATGGTATTCTACATTTGGCATCCGGGTGGTTTGGCTGACTCTGTCGCTTCTGCACTTATCCAAGCGGCTAAACGCGGCGTAGATGTCAAACTATTGCTCGATTCAGCAGGTAGCCCGCGTTTTTTCAGAAGTCCTTGGTATCGAATGATGCAGGATGCTGGAATTGAAGTTATTCAAGCGCTAGAAGTGAAGATGTGGCGTATTTTCTTACGTCGTCTTGATCTTCGCCAACATCGCAAGATCATCGTAATTGATGATGAAATTGCTTATACAGGTTCAATGAACTTGGTTGACCCGGCTTACTTCAAGCAAAATAGTGGCGTTGGGCATTGGGTGGATATCATGGTTCGCATTACAGGACCAACGGTAAACGTATTGAGTGCCATCCACTGTTGGGATTGGGAAGTCGAAACTGGCGAACGTCATTTACCAAGACTACCTGAATGCAAGATCGATGAGAGTGAATTCCAACACCCTATTCAGGTTGTGCCTTCTGGCCCAGGTATGCCGGAATATCTGATCTATCAAGTATTAACATTGGCAATAAACCAAGCCAATCGCTCGGTACGAATCACAACACCATATTTCGTGCCCAATGCTGATTTACTCGAAACGTTAAAGATGACAGCACAACGAGGCATTAACGTTGAACTCATTATTCCCCATAAAAATGACTCTATGATGGTGCAATGGGCGTCACGCGCTTTTTATAGTGAGCTCTTGAGTGCAGGGGTCAAGATTTATGAGTTTTATGGTGGTTTGCTGCATACAAAATCTGTCGTAATTGACGACCAATTCTGTTTAGTTGGCACCGTAAACATGGATATGCGCAGCTTGTGGCTGAACTTCGAAGTGACCCTCGCCGTTGATGACGAAGAGTTCACCAAGCAAATGTCTTGGTTACAAGATAGCTATATTAAGCAATCTCACACTGTTGTATTGGAAGAATGGGAGAAAAGGAGCCTATTTTCTCGGTTCTTAGAGCGAGTGTTCTATCTCTTCAACCCACTCCTCTAATACCTCAAATACACAGGCTAAAAAACCTCCAGCGCAACATGCATCCTGCTGGAGGTTTGTTCTTTTAGCTCCCTATCTACACGATACCTCTCGACATCATTACCTGTTCATCTTGGCTGTTATTGGCTGATAGTTGACTTTTCCCTTGCATAACCTACGTCGTCCATGTTTTAAATATTCAAAACCGCAATATTTAAGACAGGGAACTTTTATGTCAGAGGGAAAAAAAACCAAACTCATTACCGCTGGCCGCGATAAAAAGTGGACAAATGGTGTTGTAAACCCACCCGTTCAACGCGCTTCAACCGTGGTATTCAATACCGTTGCAGAAAAGAACCAAGCCACCATTAATCGTGCAAACAAAACATTGTTTTATGGTCGCCGAGGCACCAACACGCACTTTGCTTTCCAAGACGCAATGGTTGAGATTGAAGGTGGAGCTGGTTGCGCGCTTTACCCTTGTGGAACGGCAGCAATTTCAAACGCCATCCTCTCTTTCGTTGAAACTGGCGATCACATTCTAATGGTGGACACTTGTTACGAACCAACTCGTGACTTTTGTAACACCATAATGAAGAAAATGGGCATCGAAACCACCTATTATGACCCAATGATCGGTGAAGGTATCCGAGACTTGATTCAGCCGAATACCAAAGTCCTTTTCTTGGAGTCTCCTGGTTCAATAACCATGGAAGTCCAAGATGTACCTACATTAGCGCGCATTGCCCACGAGCAAGATATCATCGTGATGCTTGACAACACATGGGGAGCAGGCGTGAACTTCTCTCCTTTCGAGCATGGCGTAGACATTTCCATTCAAGCGGCAACTAAGTATATTGTTGGACATTCAGATGTCATGCTAGGTACTGCTGTGGCTTCTGAAAAGTATTGGGATCAGCTTCGTGAACAAAGCTACCTGATGGGTCAGTGCGTTTCTCCTGACGACGCATACCTAGGTCTTCGAGGTATTCGCACGTTGGATGTTCGCCTAAGACAGCACGCAGAAAGCAGTTTAAAAGTCGCTCAGTGGCTCGCTTCTCGCCCAGAAGTTGATCATGTCCGCCATCCAGCTTTAGAAACAAGCCCTGGCCATGAGTTTTTCAAACGAGACTTCACAGGTGGAAACGGCTTGTTTTCATTTGTTCTCAAAACGTCTTATCCAAAAGCGACGACGGCTCTGCTTGATGGTATGAAACACTTCAGTATGGGTTACTCTTGGGGCGGTTATGAAAGCCTCATTCTAGCTAACGAACCTAAGAGCTTTAACAGCCTGAGAACCGTAGCTCACCCACACTTTGAAGGTACTTTGGTTCGTATTCATATTGGCTTAGAAGACGTAAATGACTTGATCGCTGATTTAGAGGCTGGTTTTGCGCGTTGTAATGCCTTAATGCTTGAAAAAGAAGCCTCTCTATAACAATGATTGAATCGCCCTGCATTGCGGGGCGTTTTTATAACCCTCTGACTTAATTAGAATTAACTAACATTCGCCCGAACCATTAATTAATGTTAATCATTTGTGTTGTTTTTCAATTGAGCAGTCACAGAATGAAATAATGTGCCATAAATAGGCTTTTCAAATTTAGAGTTTCTCTCCTACTTTTTATCATTCATAAGAGGTCATACCACAAGGAGATAGTTTTGAAACTCAAATTTATAGCGCTAATGCTTTTTACCTTAGTTACCGTCCCAATAACCTCCGTATACGCTGCAACAGGTTATACCCAAACCAAGTATCCGATTGTTCTGGTTCACGGTTTGTTTGGTTTTGATACCCTGGCAGGCGTTGATTACTTTTTCGGAATACCACATTCCTTAACAAAAGATGGTGCTAAAGTTTATGTTGCACAGGTATCCGCGACCAATAGCAGCGAAGTTCGAGGGGAGCAACTGCTTGCTCAAGTAGAAACCTTACTTGCAGCTACAGGCGCAGAGAAAGTCAATCTCATTGGTCACAGTCATGGTGGTCCAACAACGCGCTATGTTGCCTCTGTCCGTCCTGACCTAGTCGCATCAGTTACGAGTATAGGAGGCGTTAATAAAGGGTCTAAAGTAGCCGATTTAGTTCGTGGCACCGTATCTGAGGGTTCGGGGAGTGAGCAGCTCGCGGTAAAACTGGCGCAAGGTTTAACCACTCTTATTAATCTTCTATCAGGTGGTTCTGATCTCGACCAAGACCCTTTAGCCTCATTAGCAGCCTTGACCACGGAAGGATCATTGGCGTTTAACCAGCACTACCCAGAGGGAGTCCCTACCAGTGAATGTGGTAATGGCGACTTGCTAGCTTCAAATGGCGTTTATTACTACTCATGGACCGGATCATCCACTTTTACAAACGTTTTCGATCCGACTGACGCTGCCATGATGGTACTTGGCTTAGCCTTTGATGGGCCGAATGATGGCTTAGTTGGTGCGTGCAGCACACATTTAGGCAAAGTCATACGTGATGATTATCAAATGAACCATTTGGATGAAATTAACGGTCTACTCGGTATTCATCATCTTTTTGAAACCGATCCAGTCACGCTTTATCGCCAACATGCAAATCGTCTCAAACTTCAAGGTTTATAAGAGGTCATCACAATGAAGAAAGTCGCTCTCACCACTTTTATCCTGCTCTCGATATTTGGCGTGGGAGCGCTTTCTCTGTTGCAAAGCGACAAACAACAAGAGATAACCTCTAACCATTCGCCATCTCAGCAAGATATAGCCGCCGATGTCTCTTCCCCAAAAGATTTCTTCGAATATTCTCTTAGCCGGCTGGGCGAAGAAGATCTCGATACGATCAAAGCGGAAGTCAATGATGACACTTTAGCAAAGCAAACTCTGAATATTGATGCCAAACTTTTTCAAACCTACCTTTCCTACAAGCAAGCACTCTCTGCATTAGAGCCTTTTGAGCACAATCACCTAACGCTTGAACAGTTAACCATGCTGAATGAAGCAATACTGAACTTACAGCTTCAATACTTTAGCGAGGCGCAGATAACCCAATTGTTTGACGAAGAAAACCGACTTCGCCAACTTGCTTTAGAAAAGCTGACGATTAAAACACAGGCATCGGATATCGAGAGTCAAGAACACCTTCTCAATCAAGCGTTATCAGAACAACCGGATTACATACGAGAAAGTGAACGCAATAACGCATTAGCAAAGCAGCTCGAGCAAGCTTCTCAGCTTGATTCACAAGACAAGTACATCGCCCGTGTTGCTCTGGTAGGAGATGCCGGAGCGCAGAGGCTGCAAAAACTTGATGAGCAAAGAGAATCATTTGAGACTCAACTCGCCACTTACTTAAAGCAGCGTCAAAATATTCTGAATAGAGATTTTCTAGGGCAAGACGAAAAACAGGCAGAAATCATTGCTTTAAGAAAACAAAGCTTCGATGCCACTCAATGGCGTCGAATCGAAGCTTTGGAACGTATTCATGATAGCCAGAACTAACAACATTAGCTTAATAGCCAAACGTTACTTATTCTGCTTTTTAGGACATCCAACGATATGGTCATCCACCATGCCGACGGCTTGCATGAAAGCATAACAGATGGTTTCACCGACAAACTTGAAGCCTTTCTTTTTTAGGAATTTACTCATGGCTTTGGATTGCTCTGTCGAAACTGGCACGTCACTCATATGTTGCCATTGATTAATGATTGGTTCGCCGTCCACGAACTGCCACAACGCGTCTGATAAACTTCCGTATTCAGCAATTAACGCTTTGGCCGCTTTGGCATTACTGAAAACCGAGTTAATCTTTCCGCGATGCCTTACAACATCGAAGTTTTCCACGATGTATTCAGCGCGTTCTTCATTTCTTTGTTCCAACGCATCTAGATCGTAATTCTCGAACGCTTCTCTGTACCCTTCGCGCTTTTTAAGGATGGTGATCCAACTAAGACCAGCTTGCGCACCTTCCAAAGTAATAAATTCAAACAGGACTTGGTCGTCATATACTGGCACGCCCCATTCGGAATCATGATATTCGCGCTCTAATGGGTGATTCATCGCCCACGCACACGTTTTTTGTTCTGTCATTATTCTTCCTTAAAAAGCGCCTCTAACTGATGAGCTAGAGGCGCGATATTTTTCATCGTTATATCAGTAGCACTAAGCCTGTTTCGGTACTGCCACTTTATGGAACAAACGATACAACACTGGCACGACAATCAGTGTCAGGACTGTCGCAAAACCCAAACCAAACATAATCGTAACCGCCATTGGTTTGAAGAAAATATCTGGCAACAGTGGGATCATACCAAGGATCGTCGTGATAGCAGCCATACAAACGGGACGGACGCGACTTACCGCAGCATCAACGACCGCGTCATAAGCCTCTTTACCGGACTTCATTTCAATTTCAATTTGGTCCAGTAATACGATGCCATTTTTGAGCACCATTCCCGATAAGCTTAAGAAGCCGAGCAATGCCATAAAACCAAACGGCGTGTTGAGTGCCAACAAACCAGTGGTGACGCCAATTAACGCCAGCGGTACGGTAAGCCAAACAATGAGTGGCTCTTTGATAGAGTTAAATAGGAATACAGTGATCAAGAACATGAACAAGTACCCCATTGGCATAGTAGTAAACAGTGACTCTTGAGCATCACCTGAAGATTCGTATTCACCACCCCACTCTAAGGAATAACCTGGTGGTAATTGAATCGCTTCGATTTGGGGCTGTAAGCGTTTTTGCAATGTCGATGCGGTTTCTTCACCTAGAATATCAGGGTCTGCCATCACAGTGAGCATACGCTTACGGTTCTTACGTACGATGATAGGATCCTCCCAACGCATGTCGTAACCCATTGTGACTTGTTGAAGTGGGATAAACTCACTCTGTGCTGGACTCCATATTTTCATGCCTTCAATGTTACGAATATCAATACGTTCATCTTCAGGTAAACGAGCCACGATAGGCATGAGCGTCGTGCCGTCTCGGTAAAGGCCTATCGTCATTCCAGAGAATGACATGGACAAGAAGTCATCGACATCTGATTTGGTAATGCCATAGCGACGTGCCTGACTCTCGTTAAACTGAGGTTCAAGAACTTGGGTTCGTTCACGCCAATCATGCCTGATATTTGTTGCCTGAGGGTCGGCGTACATGATGTCCTTGACCTGAGCGGCTATCGTACGAAGGACGGTTGGATCTGAGCCAATAATGCGAGCTTCAATTTTTGCACCACCACCAGGGCCTAACTCAATCTGTTTGAGCTTGTAATTGATTTCTGGGTAGTTGGCTTTTAAATACTCTCGAAACTTCGCCATTAATGGTTTCAACGCTTCGTAATTTTCCATACGAGTGGTTATCTCACCATAAGCCGCATAACTTTTCTCTGGCGCGTACGTTAACATGAAGCGCTGTAAGCCTTTACCCGCGGTCGTCGTGATATGGTCAACATGCTCTTGCTTAGCTAACCAACTTTCTAACTCTTTAAGCGTTGTGTTGGTTGCTCGAATATCAGTTCCTTCTGGCATCCATACATCTAACTGAAAAATCGGCGTTGTCGAAGATGGGAAAAACGCTTGCTTCACAAAGGTGAACCCGTAAACACTTGCCGCTAATCCCGCAATCAGCACCACAACGGTAAACCAAGCACGACGCATACAAAACTGAAGAAACTTTTTATAAATAACGAAAATAACCCCGTTATATGGATCATTTTCTTCCCCTTCACCTTGTTTAATCTTCTGGCCTTTAAAGAAGATGTCAGCAAAGAATGGTGTCAACGAGATAGCGGTAAACCAGCTCAACATTAAAGAGATCAGCAGAACCGTAAATAAAGTGCCACAGTATTCGCCCGTCGAGTCTTCAGACAGTCCAATTGGCGCAAATGCAGTTACCGCAATCACAGTTGCCCCAAGTAATGGCCACTTTGTTTGGGTAACAATGTCGGTCGCTGCTTGGAGTCGAGTTCGCCCTTTTTGCGTACCAATCAAAATCCCCTCAACCACGACGATTGCATTGTCCACCAGCATACCTAACGCGATAACCAAGGCACCTAATGAAATCCGCTGCAAATCTATCGCGAGATACTTCATGAAAATGAACGTACCCAGCACCGTCAGCAGCAAGATTAAACCGATTAGTAGCCCAGAACGTAGCCCCATAAAGAACAGAAGTACGATAATGACGATACCGACAGCTTGAGCCAAGCTGACAACAAAACCGCTAACCGATTTATCCACCTCTTTAGGCTGACTGTAAATTTCCGAGATTTCGATACCGACAGGTTGTTGGTACTTTAGCTCGGCAAGGCGATGATCAAACGCTTTTCCGACTTCAACCACATTGACGCCTTCAGCAAAAGAAACACCCACGTTCAGTGCAAGGCTGCCGTTAAAATTAATAACATTACTCGGTACTTCTACATACCCGCGTTTTATTTCCGCCACATCTTTCAAGAAAATGAGCCCCTGAGCGCCCGACTCAGTAATCAACAAATCACCCAGCTCCTCCACACTCTGGAACTCGCCAGTCGGCTGAATTCTGATGTACTCGTCACCAATTCTGATCGCCCCTGCGTCAGAAACCACGTTTTGCGTCGAAAGAAGATTAAACACGGTATCCGGAGCAAGACCTATACTGCTCAGCTTTTTCATCGATACTTCGATGAAAACTTGCTCTTGCTGTTGCCCGGATACCGAAACTTTACTCACGCCATCAACCAGTTCGAGCTCTCGGCGTAAGTAATCGACGTAATCCAGTAGCTCTTTATAGCTATAACCGTCGCCAGTCACCGCTAACAAAATCCCGTAAACATCACCAAAATCATCGATCACTTGAGGTTCATTCACACCTGGAGGCAACGTCCCTTTAAGGTCGTTCACTTTACGGCGCAACTCATCCCAAATTTGTGGTAGATCATCAGGGCCATAATTGTTCTTCATCGTGACCGTGATTTGAGATAATCCCCGGCTAGAAATCGAATTTACTTCATCAACATAAGTAAGCTGCTGAATCGCTTTTTCGATTGGGTACGTCACTTCTTCTTCGACTTGTTGCGGTGTCGCACCAGGGTAAGAGGTCACTACCATCGCATCTTTAATAGTAAAAGCAGGGTCCTCAAGACGCCCTAAACCAAAGAATGCGGCGATACCACCAATCAAAAATATCAGTGCGACCATCCAACTGATGACGCGATTTCGGATGAAGTACGCAGCAATACCGGTCACATCATCATCACTTTGAGGCACTGATTTATTAAGATCGCTCATAGACCGGCCTCCTGCGTAGCCATTTCCTGTATCACTTCCACTTTCATGCCATCCCTTAATCGAGAAACACCGGCAATCACGACTTTGTCTTTGAGCATGAGACCATCAAGGATTTGAATGGACGTTTTAGATGCCTTACCTGCTCGCACCTGTTTGCGCGATACCGTATTGTCGTCATTCAGTACCCAAACAAATTTGTTTTCGCGCCCCAGCTCGTCACCATCCGCATTAAAAATGGCTTCGATAGGAACATTAATTCCTAGGTTGAGATCAAGCCCAACATTCTCGTCTTTAGAAGTTACCTCAACAGCCATACCATCTAGGATGTACTCTTCTTCCGGCATAGGAAGCGACAGTGTGACAGTAAACGTACCTGTTGTTGGGTCGGGTTCGGTTGTAAATTCTTTTACCGTCGCGTTATATTCGTTACCACTGGGCACGCGCACTAATGCTTTGATCGCGGTAAGCCTTTCTTCCGTTGGCGGTTGGTTCACATAGAGGCGGTCAGGAAGCTGAATCAACACTTCGACTCGCTCCAAGCTGTGAATATTAACGATATGCTGTCCGACTTGAACATTTTCGAATTGGTCGATATTAACTCGCGAAATAATCCCATCCACGGGCGCTTTTAAGGCAGTAAATGATAGACGAAGTTTGGCTAACTGAAGCTCAGCTAAGGCGATTTGTCGTTGTGCTGCAATTTCATCAAACTGAGACTTAGCTAATAGGCCTTTATCAACCAAAGGGCGTGAGCGGCGATACTGACTGTCGACAACAGAAAAACGCGCACTCGCATTATCTACATCCAACTCATAGTCAGTGGGATCTAGCGTTGCAATAACATCACCCTTCGTGACTTTGTCGCCCTCTTTTACCATGATGCGGCTGACTTCTCCTGCCACTCTGAAGCTCAAATGAGAGCGATCCGCTGCATTCGCAACCGCAGGGAAGTACAAGTTGTCATCCACCTTGTTTCCCGCTAATGACGTAACTCTAACTCGTGGCGTTTCGAGCTCTTTTTCTGGCGCCTTATCCCCACAGCCAACGAGAAAAAGCGTTGAAAGTAAAGTCGCTAGAGAGATGATTCCTTTCATATTACAACCCTCTTTCCTTAATCCACGCTCTTACCTTAATTCCGGGTTCAATTACACTGACACCCGAGATAATGATTTGGTCGCCATCGTTAAGCCCGGCTAACACTTGATTTTTGTCATTCATCTCAATTGCGGCTTTGGATACAATGCCTTGCTCATCGACACGCCAAACGTATGTTTTGCCGTTTTCTTCTAGCAACGCGGAGTTAGGAATCTTTGTCGCTCCTGCACTTTTGGACAGGAGGTAAGCATTGCCAGACATTCCCGGCAAAAGGCCAATTTCTGCTGGCCGCTCCATGACCATCGTGACTTTGTAACTGCCCGTTTTAGGGTCGGCTTCTGTATCGATTTCCTGAAAGGTTAAGTCAAAGGCTCGCTCGGGGAACGCATCAAATATCATTCTGGCAGAGACATCGCTCCCCTGCGTGTAACGATTTAGAAGATAGTCTGGGATTTGGAATATCACTTTGAGGAGTTGGTTGGACTGAATATTCATCACCCCTTCTTTCGCGGCAACATATTCATGGTTTTCTGCTGGAATGTACGAAATAGTTCCATCATATGGCGCGACAAGTTTGGTATACCTTAAGTTTGCCTTTGCTTGATTCCATTGAGCTTTTGCCGAGTTGTGGTTCGCTTTTGCCTCATCAAAATCTTGCTCAGATACTACTTGGTCTTTACGTAGCTTTTGGTATCGCTTGTATTGCACATCTGCGAGCAAAAAATTTGCCCGAGCTTGCTGTTCGAGCAGAGAATATTCATCTGGGTTTAATGACGCCAAAACATCACCTTTACTGACGACTTGACCTTCATTCACTTCTATCGTTTGAAGAAGCCCAGGAACTCGAAATGTCAGTACTGCTCTATCGCCAGCTTCCGTCGTGGCAGGAAAATGTCGCTCAAACTGGGCATTGCCAACAGATACTGTAAATAGCTTCGCAGGGCGCGATTCAGGTTCAGGAACAGGAGGAAGTTCTTTACCGCACCCCGACAAGACAGCCGAGATGGCAATAGGAATGAGCAATTTTCTCATTACATTCATCCATAAAAATTGGGGGATTATTTTTAAAGTAGATGAATTTTGAACGAACTTCCAGAGCAGAAAAGATTAATAGTGCTTTAAAATTAGTAATTTGTGATAAAAAAGCAGGCTTTATGCCTGCTTCAGTTAAATCTTCTTTGGATACAAAATGCCTAAAGTTTACTGAATTCTCTGTTCACCCTATATGTATCAGACGTAACATAAGCTTCCATGTTACGAATTTTGCCATCAAGACGGTCAAAATCCCTTTCCAACACACTGAGCAGTTGATCAGGGCTTTGCCCTTTCTGCCAAGGCTTACTTTTGAGCGTATGCTCTTGCTGCGCTCTGATATTTTCAGAATACGTTACTGGTTGCTTTTCTAACATAAACGCCATCGCGACGTACGCTAACAATACCAAAAACGTACCACCTAACAGCGCTGCAGAAATCACTACAATACGAATCAACCAAACTTCTGCACCAAAGTAGTTGGCAATACCGGCGCAAACACCGGAGATTTTGCCATTTACTGGATCACGATACAGTTCTCGATTATTCATACTTGCGTCTCCATGTTGGTGACTCAGCATCCAAGATGCGCTCCAATGTATCAACTCGGGACTGCATCGCTTCTGCTTTTTCAGATAGTACCTGAAGGCGCTCTAAATCCTGGCTCGACAGTGCACTATCTGTTTTGCGTTTGCTGCGATAGTGTAAGAAGAGCCATAGTGGAGCGACAAAGATTAAAAAGACAATCACTGGTCCTGCTATAAAAAATGCCGACATAAATGGCTCCTTTCTTATTTATCTTTCGATGACATCTGTTCTTTCAGTTTTGCCAACTCTTTTTCAATTTCGTCTTGTGCCTGCAACTCTGCAAACTCTTGTTCTAGCGATTTAGCATTACCGGTTTGAGCATACAGGTCTGCTTCCGCTTCCATTTCATCCACTTTACGTGAGTATTGCTCGAATTTCGCCATCGCTTCATTAGTACGGCTAGTGTGCAGGTGTTTTTGCACATCACGACGGTTAGATGCAGTTTGGTTACGAATTGCTAGTGCTTGCTGTTTTGCGCGCGTTTCAGCAATTTTGCTTTCCAACTTACCAATCTCGCCAGTAAGCTTATCGATCGTTTCTTCCACTAAGGTTTGCTCAGTGTGGAGGCCTTTAATCACTTGCTCTAGCTTTTGCTTTTCAATTAACGCTGCACGAGCTAGATCTTCACGCTCTTTAACTAATGCTAAGCTCGCTTTTTGGCCCCATTCGCCAATTTGCTCTTCTAACGTTTCAACCTTACGAGCCAACTCTTTCTTGTCTGCAATCGCTTTAGCCGAGTTAGTACGCACTTCAACAAGTGTGTCTTCCATTTCTTGAATGATAAGACGGATCATTTTTTCAGGATCTTCCGCCTTGTCCAGTAATGCACTGATGTTTGAGTTAACGATATCTGCAAATCGAGAAAAAATACCCATAACGGAACTCCTCTTTTTTCCTATTAAAACTCGACAAGGTGGTGATTAACCTTGTGTCTCCCTGAATATATAACAAGTAACGTGCCAACTTATAATTTTCTTTTAAATCAGAGTGTTATTCATTTTGTTGTCGTTACACACTATTGTGCTATGATGTTTTTCACCAACTGTTGGTGAAATTTACCAACTCTATCTCTAAATCATGGCTCGGCTGTTAAATAAGAAGGACTTTATGAAGCAAAACCTGATTGGTGAATCACCTGCTTTTCTCGCTGTACTAGATAAAGTATCACAACTTGCACCCATTGAGCGCCCTGTCCTCATCATTGGTGAACGAGGTACGGGTAAAGAACTCATCGCTCAGCGTTTGCATTATTTATCAAGACGTTGGGATAAACCACTACTATCACTCAACTGTGCGACATTAAGCGAAGGGCTAATAGATTCCGAATTGTTTGGACATGAATCCGGCTCCTTCACAGGCTCTAAAGGTAAGCATAAAGGGCGTTTCGAGCGTGCCGAGGGCGGTACTTTGTTTCTTGACGAGCTGGCGACCGCACCACTTTTAGTTCAAGAAAAGCTATTACGCGTCATCGAATATGGTGAATATGAGCGAGTTGGCGGTCATACCGCTCTCAATGCGGATGTTCGACTTGTTTGTGCAACCAATGCCGACCTACCAAAATTGGCAGAGCAAGGTGATTTTCGTGCAGATCTGCTCGACAGGCTAGCCTTCGATGTCATTATGTTACCGCCTCTTCGCGAGCGCAAAGAAGACATTCTCTCTTTAGCAGAGCACTACGCGATGAAAATGTGTCGTGAACTGCAACTGGAATACTTTGTCGGTTTTACCCCAAAAGCGCAGCAGTCGCTTATTGAATATGAATGGCCCGGTAACGTCCGCGAACTAAAAAACGTGATTGAACGTGCGATTTACCAACATGGTCTGAATGCTCACCCAATTGATGAACTGGTTTTCAATCCTTTTGAAACGGTTTGGCACAGCGCGCTTGGCCATAGTGCAAAACAAGCAGAACAACAAGAAGAGGAAGCATCAAGCAACACCATCCAATTCCCTCTAGACTATAAACAATGGCAAGAGGAACAAGATATCCATTTACTCAATCGTGCATTGGAAGAAGCCAAGTTTAATCAACGACAAGCAGCCGAGCTACTTGGCTTGAGCTATCACCAATTACGAGGGATGGTTAGAAAATATGGTTTGGTCGGACAAAGCTAACTTGACCGAGAGTACTCAATCAATACACGAGCTCGTGACTGCGCTCTAATTCGCATGCATTTATGGCATAACACCTTACAGTGTATGGATTTTATGTTTGGAGCGAGTTCACAAAGGTGATAAATTAGCGAGATCATTTTCGCTTGTTAGCTTTGAAAGAGTAAGATCAAACGAAACGAGCAAGATCCAATGAACATTTCATATTATGAATGCTTTTATAAGATTATCGCTGAGCCTTATTGGGATTAGCCTACTGACCGCTTGTGGCGATGAAATTGACCACAATGATATTCGCAAAGCTGGCTTTGTGTTTTGCGGACAAGGTAAGCCGACCACGTTTAACCCTCAGCTTATTGATAGCGGTATTACCGCAGAGGCTCTGAGCCCGCAGCTGTACGATACGCTGCTCACGCTCGATCCTAAATCACATCAGCCCGTGGCAAGCATCGCCGAGAGTTGGTCAGTAAATGAATCAGGGACGGAATACACGTTTAAGCTTAAACGTGGTGTTAAATTCCAAACCACACCTTGGTTCACACCCACTCGCCCATTGAATGCAAAAGATGTGGTATTTAGCTTCAAGCGAATCATCGATGTAGACCATCCTTTTCACCAAGTAGGTGGTGGTTTTTATCCATGGTTTGCAGGGTTAGATTTTCAAAACCTACTCCAAGACGTGGTTGCAATAGATGAGTATACGGTAAGGTTTACGTTATCTCAGCCAAACTTTTCTTTCTTGGCCAATATTGCCACCAGCCATGCGGTTATCTTGTCTGCGGAGTATGGACAGCAATTGGCAGCAAAAGATCATAAAGAAGAAATCGACCAACTTCCTATCGGTACCGGCCCTTATCAATTAAAAGAGTACCAAGTGAACGACTTGATTCGATTAGAGCGTCATTCAAATTACTGGAAGTCACCAGCAAAAATGGAACAAGTGGTGTTCGATATCTCTCACAGAGGGACGGGTACATTAGCTAAACTTTTAAGAAACGAGTGTGACGTACTCTCTTCACCTATTTCGAGCCAAATACCTGTCATTCAAGAAAATGACAACCTTGAGCTGACGGCTACACCAGCTAACAACGTTTCCTTTATTGCGATAAACACAGAAACCACCGCGCTGAGTGATGCTCGAGTTCGCCAAGCTCTTAACTTAGCGATCAACCGTCAAAATATTTTAGATTCGGTTTACTACGGAACTGGCTCCCAAGCTTATACCTTGCTACCACCTAATTCATGGGCTTATCAAAAAGACAGCGTAAAAATTCGTTATGACCGGAATTATGCATTGGCACTACTTCGAGATGCAGGCTACGAAGACGGCCTAGAATTGACCATGTGGGTACCACTTGAACCACGTGCTTTTAACCCAAGCCCTCGCAAGACCGCAGAGCTAATCCAAGCGAATTTTGCCGATATTGGGGTTAAATTAACGCTACTTACCGATGATAGGTTTGAACGTGTGGATTTGGAGAACATCAACGATATCGATTTACTTTTAACTGGTTGGATTGGTGATACCGGGGATCCTGACAACTTTTTCCGCCCTTTATTATCTTGCGAGTCTGACCGCGTTGGCCTTAACGTGTCCATGTGGTGTAACGATGACTTCGATTTCTTGCTCGATTTGGCTTTAGAAACTCAAGAACCGCGTTACCGTTTGAACCTATATCGCCAAGCACAGAACATTTTGAATCAAGAGTTCCCGGTTATTCCTCTGGCGCATGGCGTGCAGTTCCGTGTGCACGACAAATCGCTGACAGGCTTCAAATCAAGCCCTTTCAATGCCCAACCGTTTGATAGAGTTGAGAGAATTCACTGATGTTTTGGTATACCGTTCGACGCTTTAACCTATTTATCATCACTTTGATGATCCTTACATTAGTGGGTTTTTCTCTGCTGCGCCTTGACCCTCTCTCGCACTGGGCAAACGTTGATTTTTGGTCTGGCTGGCAAACTTACTTGATCAACCTTTCTCAACTCGATTTTGGCATAAGTAAAAACGGCAATGCGATTTACGACGAGCTCGCCGTTGTATTCCCAGCCACTTTGGAATTGTGTTTCTTTGCCTTTTTGGTGTCCCTTTTGATCGGCATTCCACTTGGAACCGTGGCTGGGATGAAGCAAGGTAAATGGCTCGATACCAGCATTTCATTCATGTCAATGTCTGGTTATTCCGCCCCAATCTTTTGGGTTGCTCTGTTACTTATCATGGTCTTTTCATTGGAATACCAACTCTTTCCCGTTGCGGGACGGTATGATTTACTTTACGAAATTGATCATGTAACCGGGTTTGCCATTATCGACGCATTCATGGCGAAAGGCGAATACCGCGCTCATGCACTGCAAAGCGTTATTGAGCATATGGTGCTGCCATGTTTGGTGCTCGCTTTGGCTCCAACCACCCAGGTTGTCGGACTAATGCGTTCCTCGGTAGCGGAAGTGATGAGCCAAAACTACATCCGTGCAGCGAGAATCAAAGGTCTTTCTAACCGCGAAATCGTAACTCAACATGTATTGCGGAATGCGATACCGCCTATCATTCCCAAAGTTGGTGTTCAACTTTCGAGTATGATTACCTTAGCTATCATCACGGAGTCTATTTTTAACTGGCCAGGTATTGGTCGTTGGCTTTTAGATGCGCTAGCAAGCCAAGACTATGCATCTATCCAAGCTGGCGTGATGGTACTTGCGACTTTGGTTCTTACCGCTAACATACTCTCGGATTTGATTGGCGCGATGATTAACCCTTTAGTTCGAAAGGAATGGTATGCTAACAAATAACGTTTATCAGGAAGAGCGTATTCCAACACAGTTTGAGCGTTTTTGGCGAAGCTACCGCGCCAACGGACTAGCCATGTTTGGCTTGTGGTGCTTGGTGTTTATCGTCCTTATTACCATTTTTGCCCCCCTACTTGCACCATTTGACGCCCAAGCACAGTCAGGTGAGTTGCTTGTGCCGCCATCATGGGCCCCAGCAGGAACGGTTGATTACTTTTTGGGGACCGATGACTTAGGTAGAGATATTCTTTCGCGCCTGATTATGGGCTCTCAGCTGACATTTGGCGCTGCTGTCGCCATCACCGCAATTGCTGCCGTTGTAGGCTGTTTAATTGGCGTATTGGCAGGTATGACGAAAGGCTTACTGTCGAGTACTCTCAACCACTTGCTCGATACCGTCATGTCGATCCCGTCGCTCTTATTAGCAATCATTTTTGTGGCATTTCTAGGCTTTGGTGGGTTCAATATTTTACTCGCAATCTGCTTGGCTTTGATTCCGCGTTTTATTCGCTCCGTTTATATAGCAGTCCACACCGAAGTTGAAAAAGACTACATAATGGCAGCACGCCTTGATGGCGCTAATGATTTCTACTTACTGTGGAGTTCAATTCTTCCTAACATTCTGACGGTCATTGCCGCTGAAATCACACTCGCGCTCTCTGCTGCGATTTTAGATATTACGGCACTGGGTTTTCTTGGCCTAGGCGCACAGGCACCAAGCACCGAGTGGGGAGCAATATTAGGTGACTCTGTCGAGCTTATTTATATTGCACCTTGGACAGTGACCCTACCCGGCCTGACCATCATGTTTACTGTTATTACCCTAAACTTAGTAGGTGAAGGTGTACGTCAAGCGCTTAATGCGGGGATCGAATAATGCCGTTGTTAGATATTCGACATTTGACCATTGAGATCGAAACACCTCAAGGGTTGGTCAAAGCCGTTGACCGAATGAGCCTAACTTTGAACGAAGGCGAAATTCGTGGTCTTGTAGGTGAGTCTGGTTCAGGGAAAAGCTTAGTTGCAAAAGCGATTGTCGGGGTAAGTAAAGATAACTGGCGCATCACCGCAGACCGTATGCGCCTTGGCAATATTGACTTGCTTCAGCTTACACCAAAAGAGCGTCGGCGCGTCATTGCTCGTGATATTGCGATGATTTTCCAAGAGCCTTCAACTTGTCTTGACCCTTCAGAGGAAGTCGGGCGTCAATTGATTGAATCCATTCCATCTCGCGCATTTGAAGGGAAATGGTGGGAGCGATTTAAATGGCGTAAAAAACAGGCCATCGCGCTTTTGCATAAAGTGGGTATTAAAGATCACAAGCGTTTAATGGGTAGCTACCCTTATGAACTGACTGATGGTGAGTGTCAAAAAGTCATGATTGCCATGGCGATAGCGACCAAACCAAAGTTGCTGATCGCAGATGAGCCAACCAACGACTTAGACCCGATTACTCAATCGCAAATTTTGCGTCTGTTGAGCCGCATGAACCAACTTAATAACACAACCATTTTGCTTATCGGCCACGACTTAGCGACCATAACACAGTGGGCAGGACGTATTACGGTAATGTATTGTGGTCAGTCGGTGGAGTCTGCCGATACCAGTAAAATCATTGCGGCACCCAAGCACCCGTACACCGATGCCTTGCTTAAAGCGATGCCTGACTTTAATGATTGGGTACCACACAAGCAAAAACTCCAATCCCTACCGGGCTCGATTCCGCCATTGCAGCATCTGCCTATCGGTTGTCGCCTCGGACCACGTTGCCCATATGCGCAGAAACAATGTGTAGAAATTCCACACACCAGACGAATTAAGAATCATAAATTTAACTGCCACTTTCCATTGAACACGGAGAAAAAGTCATGAGTGCGTTACTTGAAGTCGATAATTTATCGAAGCAATTTGTTACGCGCTCCCGTCTGTTCAAACGTCAGGTTAATGAGGCAGTTAAACCGGTAAGCTTTACTTTAGAGCCAGGACAAACTATTGGTTTTATTGGTCAAAACGGGTCAGGAAAATCCACACTAGCTCGTATGCTTGCTGGCGTTGTTGAACCAAGCTCCGGAGAGATCCGTGTGAATGGCGAACGATTGGAGCACAAAGATTACGCGACACGCTGCAAGCTCATCCGCATGATTTTCCAAGATCCAAACACATCGTTAAACCCACGTATCCAGATTGGTCGTATTTTAGAAGGTCCGCTAAAGCGAAATACCAACATGCCGCCAGATGCGCGCATGCAGCGTGTAAAGAACACCTTGCTCCGCGTAGGATTGCTGCCTGAGCACGCCTATTTTTATCCACAAATGCTAGCTGCCGGTCAAAAACAGCGCGTATGTTTGGCTCGTGCACTTATTCTTCAACCTTCCATCATTGTCGCTGATGAGGCGTTAAACGGTTTGGATATGGCAATGCGCTCGCAGATCATTAACTTATTCCTCGAGTTGCAAGAAGAGATGGGATTGTCATTTGTGTACGTGTCTCAGCATATTGGCATTGTTAAGCATATTACTGATAAAGTGATGGTGATGCATGAAGGTGAAGTGGTCGAGTTTGGCGAGACCAACCAAGTACTGACTCATCCCGAGCATCCTATTACTCAACGATTAGTCGAAAGCCACTTTTACAAAGCGCCAAGCCATCAAACAAAATAGCTTATCAAAGATGTAATCGTGCAAATGTAAAGAAGCCTGCTTTAACGCAGGCTTCTTTATTGCATGGGTACTAATCAAAAAACTAACGGCGGCTCGCTTGTTTGCGCAGTTCAAAATCAAACTCGTCAGGAAACAATACGACCCCTTCTTCATTTTGATTTGGGAATACAACAATCGATAGCTCGTCATCCTCTAGACCAGAGGTCCAACGGCTGTGCCACTTGTTTAGAGAGATCGCTTCTGGCTCGCAATCTTCCCAATCACCATTCGCCCATTGCAAAGCGAACTCTTCGTTTGGCCATACTGGTACACAATCATCATCTTCTGTATTTAACATGACACAGCCATGTTCGTCTTTCAGAATCCAAACCTTACGATTCGCCACAATCTCTTTTACGCAGTACTTTAAACGTTGCTCTTCGTTGTAGCGATTAATGGTATCCATCTGCTCTTGGGTCAGTTGCTCAGACATATTCGTCTCCTATTTCCCATAGAAAAATGCCCGCAGCTAGGCGGGCATTTAAAGTATATGCTAGAAAATTAAGCTAGCTCAGTTTGAAGCCAAGGCCAACCTTGCTTCTTACGACTTAGCGTGTTTTCCATCATTAGCATGCCGTCTTTTTCGTGCTTAACAAGCTTCTCAGCCCACTCACCTTTGTATAGAAGACGAGTTTGAGCAGTCGTGATGTCTGTTAGCATTACAGCAGCGAACGCTAGGTTATCTTTCTCACAACGAGATTCTAGGTCTGCTTCTAGTGCTTCGATCATACCGTCAACTTGCTCAAGAGTTGCAAGTTCAACTTGCCCAACCACTACGTCACGACCGTTGAATGGGTAACCTTTAAGGTCTTTCTCAACAAGCTCAGCCGCTGATAGACCTTCGATGTTTGTTTTAGCAATTAGAAGATCTTTAGTGAACGCGTCAACATCTTGTACGTCTGCGATTGCCGCTAGTTCAGCAACGGCATCTTTGTCTTTTTGTGTACAAGTTGGAGAAGCAAAACCTACTGTGTCAGATAGAATTGCTGACATCATTAGCTTAGCAATTTGTGGAGTAATCGCGTGACCTTCAATCTTGAACATGTTGAATAGAACAGTGTTGGTACAACCAACAGGCCAGATCCATGCTTCCATTGGGTTTACTGTCATCACGTCACCTAGACGGTGGTGGTCAACAATACCCGCAATTTCAGCTTCTGCGATATCGTCTGGTGCTTGTGCTAGATCTGAGTAATCTACTAGCCAAACGGTCTCACCCGCAACTGATGTGCGAAGCTCAGGAACTTCAGCGCCAGCAACTTCTAGGATGTGCTGAGTTTCACGGTTGATTTCGCCTTGGCGAATTGGCATAGCTTCAACGCCACGCGCTTTTAGAAGTTCAGTTGCAACGAGTGCACTACAAATACTGTCACTGTCTGGGTTCTTATGACCTACAACTAGAATCATGTTTCTTCCTATTCAAGTCAATTTTATACGCCGCCTAATACAGTTAATTAGGGCGTGTTTGCTCACAAAGGCCGATACTTTACCTGATTTCAGAGAGTTTGACACGAAGAAAAGTTCACAATGCTATTGCGAATAAATCTCATTTACATATAATGATAATTATTCCTATTTGCATTTGAGTAAACGATGAACGCGACCCAATTATTACACTCTGCACAACAGTTGTTTCAGCCTACTCAGTTTCGTTTAGCTTATAAGCGATTGCTGATCCCTATCGTCATGCTCATTTTGCTAGGCAATGAAAATACACGTGACGTAGCCGTACAGACGCTATCCGACTCATTCTGGGCAGTGTCATGCTATGTTGCTGCCACATTGGCTATTTATCATTATCTTTCAAACTTTATGTCGAAAACCAATCGAATTACCGAGCTCTACCATCGCTCGCGTAATCATCAGGTTTTCTTTGCTTCTTTATTGGGTGCTTTGCCTGGCTGTGGTGGCGCTATTGTTGTGACAACGCAATTTATTAGTGGCCGAGTGGGATTTGGTGCGATTGTCGCGGTACTTACTTCAACAATGGGTGACGCTGCCTTTTTACTTCTGGCCGCCAAACCAAGTGTTGGATTAGGCGTGGTTGGATTAGGCATTATCGTGGGTACTCTTTCAGGGTTAGTCGTTAATGCTTTTCATGCTGATAACTTTCTGCGACCAGAACCAAAAGAAGCACCTCAGACACATGCTTGTTGCCAACACCAGACAGACCGACACACGCCTCTTGAACAACGTGCAATCAATCTACAAGGCGCATTTTGGAAATGGCTTATTGTGCCTGCTAGTGTCGTTGCTGTGTTAATGTCTTTCCAAATAGATATTAATCAGTTGCTATCTTTGAAAGCCAACACCATTGAATGGCTGGGCGCTATCTTCGCGGTGATCACAATGTCATTATGGGCGATGACCAAAGAACTTGGCGATTATCAGTCAACGGTCTCTGAAGATGAAAAAATCGTGGACTCACACCCGATTCAAAAAGCAGCACAAGATACGAATTTCGTCAGTGCTTGGGTGATCGTTGCTTTTCTGGCGTTTGAGCTGACAACCTATTTTTCTGGACTCGACCTTGTAGAAACCTTTTCTCATTGGGGAATTTGGATGCCATTAGCTGGCCTAGCCATTGGTATGTTGCCTGGTTGCGGACCGCAAATTTTAGTCACTAGCCTATACATTTCTGGTGCAGCGCCACTTTCTGCGCAACTGGCCAATGCGATTTCTAACGATGGTGACGCCCTATTCCCCGCCATTGCAATGGCACCGAAAGCTGCTTTGGTCGCGACTATTTATTCGTCCATTCCTGCGTTTATTGTTGGATACGGGTATTACTTTTTATTCGAGTTCTAACGCCCAGAGCATCAAAACGAGAAAGGAGCCGCAATAGGCTCCTTTCTTGATCTTGGTATTGGGCGATTTACTTCACGTTATGCTGTAACGATCGCTTTCGCATTGAGCCCTTTATCCACGCTCACCATTAACAACTGGCAAGGTTCTTGGTTTAGCTTTTCCCCTGTCCAGTAATCATACCAGTCCACCGGTTGATCAGACGTCAGCGTAAATTCCATCGCTCCGTAACTCGCATAATTAAACAAACAATGGAGGTCATTCTTCGTCGTTAGTTTTAAAAACGCGTGATTTAAACTCAAAGCGGTAAACTTTGCAGATTGTTGGTTACGTTGTTGACGTAACATGAGCTTAGACAGTGTCTTCTTAGCAAACGGTGTAATCTCAGGGAGCGGGTCACCAGACAGCAGCAAACCACCACTCGCTAATAACACCGTGCGATGAAATTCATACTCTTCTCTGGATGCAGATTGATTAGCTAATGAAGTGAACGTGGCGCAATCCGGGTCAATTTGCCACAGTTTTCGGTGCTGCCAACTACGGTAAAAGGTTTCTTTGGCTATCTGTTCGAATCGACGACTATGACGCTCTACATCGTCAGAAACACGCATTGCATCCACAAGCCCCAGAGATGGCCACATTGGCGCGTTGCAACCTAAAAGCCACGCATCACCAGCGCCTTTGGCAATCGCTTCCATACCCATGCGGTAGGCTTCTACACCGGTGACACCCGATTGGCTTCGTTTACCTTTTAACGTGCCCCAGTAGTTTGCGTCTAATTTGAATAGCTCAACGCCCCACTCTTGACGCATAACAGAGACCACATGAGTTAGGTGATCTTGCACTTCAGGGTTTGAAGTATCGAGAATGTACCAAGGCGTGCATCGCCAACCACCGTATGTGACATCTTCTGCTTTAAGTAAGCTTCCATCTTTGTGGCGAACAAACCAATCTGGATGCTGTTTGAAGATCTCCGACTCAGGCTGAGCAATAAAGGGCGCCATCCAAATCGCCGGCTTTTTGCCTTTTGCACGGATACTATGAATGAGCTCTTTTACGCCACCAGAAAACTTATCTGATGGGGTTAACCAATCGCCCATAAAGGCTTGATAGCCATCATCCAGAAGTACCCACTCCAGGTCTTCGAGCTTATCTTGCATGCAATCAACGTTCTGCATGATGTTTTGCTCTGTCACGTCTGCGTAGTACGCGTACCACGAACACCAACCAACAGGCGCATCTTGTGTCACACCTTGGCGAACAGGATGATGCTTTGCAATCATCTCGCCATAGGTTTGATAAAGCTCGGACAGCGATTGACCACAGAGTACCGCCACGGATTCAAGTTGATTACTTTCCCAATCCGCCACTTGAGTCAACTCACCATCAATTGCGGCTGATAAAACCCAATGCCCATCACGCAGCACAACATCAAAATAGCCTGCAAAGCGATGACATGATGTGAAGCCAAATAATGTGTAGCCCGCTGAACCTTCCACCACTAAATAGTTGTAATAACGCTTAGGTGCATTTTTAGGGTAGATTCGATAAGAAGGATTATTGTCTGGGCAGCGACCAATATCAACGGGGTGATTGATCGTTCCCGCCGTTTGCGCCAACATTTGAAAACCATCCCCAATTACGTTGGCCTCGTGCTCGTACAAAAACGGCATTTCGAATAACACTTCACGGTCCGTAAAGGTTTTATTGTGAAGGCCAGCAAAAGAAAAATGTAATTGATTACCCTCGACTTCAACTTGGAAGTCATTGTTATTCACAGTGATCTCAGTGTGATTTGCTAATTGAATGCTCTGAGCCATAAAGAGTCTACTCACTTAATTATTATTGTTTAGCTTGGCGCATTATCTCCTGCTTGTCTCACCCAATTCGTTACCATCATCACGAATACCAGTCTCGTTTAACGTTATGAAGTTACTATTGAGACAACGCTCACTGAAATTTTGATAAAAAAATACCAGCCCTGAGGCTGGTATTTGGATTTATGCAAACTGCACTAATTAAGCAACTTCGATCGGACCACCAAATGAAGTGACTGGCGGCACTTTACCTGTGAACTTCTCGAAGTCTACGATACATGTGTTCGCAGAAGTCGCCTGTGCAAGCTCAGAAGAACCGATGTCTTGCGTTAGGGTGTTAGGATCACCGTAGGTACAGATTGCGCCTTCTTTCTCGTTTAGAGGACCGTACCATGCACCTTCTTCGATACGAATAACGCCACGTGGGTAGCTGTCAGTCAAAACAGCACCAGCTAACAGCTGACCACGACCGTTGAATACACGTACCAAATCACCATCTTTGATACCTTTTGCTTTGGCATCCGCTGGGTTGATGTAAACCGGCTCACGACCTTGTACCGCGTAAGTCGCGCGGAACTCTTCAGACTCACACATTTGAGAGTGCAGACGCTTGTCTGGGTGACAAGACTGCAACCAGAATGGGTATTTGTCTGAACCAGGGCCACCGTGTGAACGCTCTGATTTTTCGAACCACATTGGGTGCTCTTGACAGTGTTCGTAACCGTAACGGCCGATCTTACGTGATGTAATCTCGATGAAGCCAGACGGTGTACCTAGAGGGTTAAGCTCAGGGTCTTTACGGAAG
The DNA here is from genome assembly GCF_033391095.1 of Vibrio sp. Vb0667. NCBI lineage: Bacteria > Pseudomonadati > Pseudomonadota > Gammaproteobacteria > Vibrionales > Vibrionaceae > Vibrio > Vibrio sp. Vb0667. The sequence goes on from NZ_JAWPOL010000020.1 coordinate 43,170, forward strand.
TCCGCGTGACGAACCCAAGGTTTACCTTCACCGAAGTCTAGTACGCTCTTCTCCCAGAACTCATTGAATTCTGGCATTTCGAACTTACCTTCGTTCGCTTTCTTACAATCGTTGTATAGGCTTTCGATCCACTCCATCTCGCTCATACCACGAGTGTATTCTTCGCGGCGACCAAAACGCTGAGTTAGTTCACTCATGATTTGGAAGTCAGGCTTAGATTGGAACAATGGATCGACGAGACGATGCATCGCGATCAGACCTTTGTTCGAGTATGAACCGTATACGTCGATGTCGTTACGTTCCCATTGCGTACACGCCGGTAGAACGATATCTGAGAAACGACATGTCGCAGTCCAAGCAAACTCGATCGTTACAACCGTTTGAAGTTTGCGGAACGCTTTCTTCATGCGGTTACGATCTTGATGGTGGTGCCATGGGTTACAACCCGAGATAACCATCATCTTGAAGTCTGGCAGTTTCACTTTACCGCCGTTGTAGTTGATCTCTTTGCCAGGCTCTAGCAGACAGTCGATCCAACGTGCAACTGGGATAGTACGACTGTAGCCGTTAAAGTCGTTGTTATCCCACTTCGGTTTCATACCTTGGTCAAGGTTACGAGGGAAACCACCAGGGCCCGCGAAACCAGTAGAAGGCACACCGATACTTGAGTAGTGGTGACCGTAAGAGATACCACCGCCAGGTAGACCGATTTGACCAACCATTGCAGCAACCACAGCCGCTGCCCAGTATGGCTGCTCACCGTGCTCTTGACGCTGGATACACCAACCCATCAGGATCTGTGTACGACCGCTGACTAGCATGCGTGCGAATTCACGGATCTTGTCCGCTTTCACGCCACAAATCGCCGCTGCCCATTCAGGCGTCTTCTCTACTTTGTCTTTTGTCTTACCTTGAACGTATTGAATGAACTCTTCAAAGCCTAGACAGTAAGTATCAATGAACTTCTTATCGTACAGGTTTTCGTTGTACAACACGTGTGCCACAGCGAGCATGAACGCTACGTCTGTCAGCGGGTTGATGTACAAGTGATCGTTCTCTAAGTAGCGCTGAGTTTTGTTCTTCACTGGGTCTACAGATAGAACGTTGATCTCACCTTTCGCCACTTTTTCTTTTAGTTGTGCAAGGTACTTAAACGACTCATGCGTTTCACAGTTCCAACCTACTTGAAGGTTTTTCACTGGGTCGTTAGCCCAAAGAACGATGTTGTCAGAGTTTTCTAGGATCTCAGACCAAGACGTACCTTGTGCGTACACTTCGGTTGAACCTAGCACGTACGGCATAATGGTTTGGCCTGCACCCGTCGAGTAGTCACCTACTTTAGTGATGAAGTTGCCGTGCATACCTACTGCACGTTGCATGTGCGCTGTACAGTTGTTAAATGAACCCGTTTGGTTCCAACCTGTTTGACCTGCATGCAGCGCCCATGGGCCGTAGTCTTTTTGAATACGTTCTAGCTCACGGTAGAACAAGTCTAGCGCTTCATCCCAAGTTACTCGGATGAAACGGTTGTTACCGCGAGTATCTGCGCTGTATTTATGTTTCTTCAACCAATCTAGACGAACCATTGGGTAACGAACACGTGAAGGGCTGTAGATAATACCCTTAATGCCGTTCAACATTTCTGTTGGGTTTTTGTCTAGCTCTAGCGGCTTGATCTCTTGAACTTTACCCGCGTAGATGTGGGCGCGGAACGCGCCCCAGTGAGAACCGGTTACTTTCCAAGTACCTGTCGTCTCAACGGCATTTGCAGAGGCGGACGCCAATAAGCTAGGACCAATTACTGACGCTGCACTTGTGGTTGCTACACCTTTAAGAAAACTTCTTCGTGTAATAGCCATTTAAAATTACTCCAATCCGACGCTTATTAGTGGTGACCTTCAGCATAATCTGAAGAGTGTTTCTGTAGATACTTCAAGATCAGTGCTTCACTGTCTGTATCTAGGTTAACGAACGCCAACATACCGTCGAACATACCTGGCCAGGTGTTCGCGTCGAAGTGCGCTTCCGCAGGTTGAGTGTGACATACAGAACAATTGGTCTTGTAGGCTTCACGAGATTTTTCCCAAACAGGATTGATGTCGTTCAGCATAGACTCTTTCTTAATCCATACTTTCGCCGCTACTTTTTCCCAAGGAAGGCCTGTTAACTCATCCACTTTTTTCTCACCAGTCGTCACAATGTTGCTGTCTGTTGCTGCTTCTTTCATCAGAGACGCAGTCGCAATGTTCTTACCGAAGTCTTCTTGAATTACACGACCAAAACCTTTTGCTTTGCGCCAACCGTCAATTTCGATCTCAACAAACTCGCCTTTGTCTTCAAGAACTTTAACGGTCGATGCTGGATTAAGAAGACCAGCTTCTTTACTGCCTTGCGCATCAAAGTAAATTGGTAGGTGACGAACGCTCACGAGTTGCTGACCAACGCCGTAATCCGTGTTAGAAGTCATACCCTCTAGATCACCCACGATACCGCCAATGCTGTCCATGCCTGCTGGTAGGTTGTGCGCAATACCCTTGTGACAGTCAACACAGCTTTGATCTTTCTCAGCGGCTTGCTTCATTTGGATACGAGCGGTTGGAGACATTTGCTCGAAATCCATCGATTCGTAGTTGTGACAGTTTTTACACTCCAGAGATTTGTTTGCCGAGAAACGATCCCATTCGTGTTTAGCAAGTTCGATACGACGCTCTTCGAACACACCCGGTTCGTCGTAGTTGCCAAATACTTGTGCAAATACTTCTTTAGAAGCTTGCATCTTACGAGCGATCTTATCTGTCCAGTTATGTGGAACGTGACAATCAGGACAGGTAGCACGAACACCAGAGTGGTTTTTCCAGTGCACCGTTTCTTGTAGCTCAACGTACACGTTGTCACGCATTGTGTGACAACTAATACAGAATTCTTCTGTGTTGGTTGCTTCTAGAGCGGTGTTAAAGCCACCCCAAAAGATAACACCAGCAATAAAGCCGCCCATAGTCAGCACACCTAGGCTGATATGTACAGCTGGGCGCGTCATGGTACGCCACAGTTTAATGATTAATGATTTCATTATTTGCTCTCTTAAAATCTTTTCAAAAGTGTGGTTATGAGCTCACTGGCTTACATGCCGTGCGCGCCTGGAGGTCCAAAGAAGAAGACTTGCAACATCCAAACGATGAACCCGTAGCCGCCAACAAAGGCCACACTCAGAATTGGGAAGAGAACAACTGCAATGAAGAGGAACGACTTCCACTCCAGGGAGCGTTTTTCACCACTCTCAATTTTATTAACATCACTCATACATTTGCCTATTTTGTATCTAGTGTTATTGAAAAGCCCGCGTAACCAAGCTTAAGTTTTTTACAATCTCTAATGGAAAATGTTAGACCATACTAATAGTAGGGTTCAATCAAATAAGCGACCTCAGACCTTGTAATTCAACACTTTTTTGAGCTCATCCAGAGATATGATGGATTGATGTTATTTATTAAAAAACATGAACAGATGTGACAAAATAAGTCTTTTAAGGAGTTGTTAAATAACCAACATTTAAGAAACACCGATCACATTTAAATCGTAATTACCATGCCATAAATCGACTTAAAAACTCCGAAAAAGATAACCGTTTGTAAACAAAATGCTGCGTATTAATGTCTAAAATAGCACTCAAGGTTTACTTTAAGAACAGCAAAAAGTGCACATAGTGGTTCATATAAAGGGGAGGCTTAGATACAATTATTCGCGTATTTTCAAGGAGCGATTATGGATAACGTGGTGGATATAAGCTGGGTCAAACTGGCACTGTTTGGTTTGATTTTATTGGTCCCCTTCTTTATCAATGCCCGCTACAAATTAGGGATAGCAAAAGACACCATAATCAGTGTTATCCGAATGACACTTCAGCTCATATTGATTGGCGTGTATTTAGAATATCTTTTTCAATTGAACAGCTTACTTGTCAATATACTTTGGCTTGCCATCATGCTACTGATTGGTGCCAGCTCAATTGCGGGAAAAGCTCACTTACCTAAAAAGCCACTTATGCTTCCGCTACTAACGGGCCTTACCTGTGGTCTAATACCACTTCTGATAGCAATTACAGTAGGCTTAGTGCAACCATCCCCTATTTACAATGCGCAGTACATGATCCCACTTGCTGGTATGTTATTGGGTAACAGCTTGAGTAGTAATATCATCGCTCTTCAGAATTTGTTTACGGCTTTTGAGCAGAGACAAGCAGAATATGAGGCTGCAATCTCACTTGGAGCCTCTCCTCGCTACGCATCCTTCCCCTTCATTCAGGAGGCTCTTAGAAAGTCCCTTGCCCCGACTTTAGCTTCTATGGCCACTACAGGGCTGGTTACCTTACCGGGTATGATGACCGGTCAAATTCTAGGTGGCGCGAGCCCGATGGTTGCGATCAAATACCAGTTAGTAATTATGCTGGCTATTTTCGTCATGTTGAGTGCCTCCGTAACCATAACGTTAGAAATGACATTGCGCTGGGTACAAACCAAAGAAGGCCGAATCAAGATAAAAATCGAGCAACCCGAATCGACCAAAACTCATGGTTAGCTGGCGCTTGTGGGTAAAGACCGTTAAACAACTCATGTTGCCAAGTCGAACGTACTTATAACTGAATAACTCAACTATTCTTCGAGCACTCATCAAGACGCTTTCAGATGAAAAGTCAGGCAGAATTCTTTTTGATATAAGCCTCTAATTTTATGAAATTTTCTTTGCAAGTTTAGATACGCACGACCTTTGATACAGGTTATCCACAGAAAATGTGGATAAGCCCCCAAAACCCATACGCAACCAGAAACATAGCAACATAAGTGATCAATCGAATCGTCATGCATTGATCACGTGACTGACATGTTCTAATTTTATAGTAAAGGCAGTGACCACAAACTTGGAGAGACGTACATGGATGTCTTAATGATCAAAGAAAATTACGATGAACTCCTGTCCGATGCACCTCTGGATTGGCTCGTTCAAGAACCAAAGGAAGTAACTTCTCATTGGCTCCCAACCGATTTTGGCATCAACGAAGAGTTGATTTAGCATGACTCGACTTATTTGACATTTGCAGAGACAAATAAAAAGAAAGGCGAACCATCTGGTTCGCCTTTCTTGTGATCTTCTAAACTTATCGCAAATGGTTATCTTCATCGCGTAGATAAATCATCCAATACCACATGCCAACAAATACGCCACCACCAATAATGTTTCCTATCGTAACAGGAATTAGGTTGTTTACGATGAACCCCATCATGTTTAAGTCCGCGTAGTTTGCAATATCTGCCCCTGTCATTTGCCAAAACGCTTCTGGCGCAAAGTACTTAATACCAATCGCCATAGGTACTTGGAACATGTTCGCAATACAGTGCTCGAAACCTGCCGACACGAACATAGCTACTGGCAGAATCATGACCGCTATTTTGTCAGTTAATGTACGTCCACTAAACGTCATCCAAACTGCAATACAAACTAATACGTTACACATGATGCCAAGCGCAACAGCAGCAAAGAAACCATGATGTAATTTGTGTTGGGAGATCGCCATCGCGTTAAGACCAACTTGGCCATGATCAAACATATATTGCTTGGTAACTAGCATACAGGCCACGAGCAAAATGGCCCCAACCATATTGCCAAAGTAAACCACCAACCAGTTTTTGATAAGTGCTTGCCAAGAGATTTTTCCACTCGCACGCGCAACTAGTGTCAGCACAGAGCTAGTGAAAAGCTCGCCGCCAGTAACCACCACCAAAATCAAACCAAGGCTAAATGCCAGACCACCAATGAGTCGTGTAATGCCCCAAGGCAGCTCGCCTGCGCCTGTCGTTACTGTGGTATAGAAGATGAAAGCAATACCAATATGAAGCCCCGCAGAAATGGCGAGCAGAAAAGATTTGATTGGAGCTTTCGTTGCTTTGCCTACCCCCACTTCAGCCGCGCGTTCCGCAGCTTGTGGCGGTAATAGTGAGTCAAACTGATTAAAGTTCATTCTGGTGTAACATTTAGAAACATTTAAAGAGGCGCGGATAATCGCTCTATTTCCCTATTTTTTCAAGTGCTATTTGGCGTGTTTACTAAAATCGTTGTTATTGGGAGATCAAGCAATAAATAGCGCCTATCATTCGCTACCGTAAGTATCATTGATACTTAACAAGTATTCGGCCTTTCGAACAAAGATCCTGCGTTATATCAGCCTGATAGCGCCATACTTAACACTTCTTGTCGTTGAATGTTGCCCAACGCTACTTTTCAGACTAGCTTGGTAAAAAAAGCGCAAAGGAATCATTTATGAAATATTCAGCTGAACATATCGCCGAATTGAATCTACTTCTTCAGTTCGACCTAAGTAGTGCTGCAACTGGTATTAAAGTTCATACAGACGCGTCAGAAGAAATGCAGGCAGCCGTTGCTCGTCTATATAAGAAGCAACTTTGTACACAGCCTGACGGTGGTTATCTCACAGACGAAGGCATTGAAGTTGCAGAACATGCAGATAAGATTTTAAGAGTTTTGTCTGTGTAATTTGAACAAAAAACGCCACCGAACTCGGTGGCGTTTTTTAGTCCTATATTTTTCCTGTCGATGCCTGTGGCAATAATCGCTTTTTCATTTTGCTAAATGGTTGAACCTTGTCATACAACCAGTTAAAACCAGTGGCATAAAATAGGAAGAAAACGAGGAAGCCGGCTTCCAGCATTAGAGCTTGAAGAAGCGTAATTTCTAAGAACCAGGCAATCACAGGTAGAGAGATAAAGATCAATCCTCCCTCGAAACCAACAGTGTGTCCAAGCCGCATCGCTAAACTTCGCTCAGCTCGATTGTCACCAAACCACTTATCAAAATACAAGTTGTAGATGTAGTTCCATATCACGGTATACATGCTCAACCCGACCCCAACCAACGCGAGATCACTAGAACCCTTTCCAGTGATCAATGAAGCCGCTGGTACAATAATCGCGAGTGCGATTAACTCAAAAAGTACTGCATGAAAAATTCGTTCGTTACGAGTCATATTTCTCTGTCCAAATAGTTCTACTCAATGCTTAGAATTTTATCTACTATTTAGATAACCAAAAGTTAGATACCATCGGTTTAAGCGATATGTTTACCATCGAACAACTGCAAGCTTTCATTGCTACATCAGAAGCAGGATCATTTTCAGGAGCAGCTAGAAAACTGGGGCGAGCTCAATCTGTAGTGAGCCAGCACATCATGAATATGGAGATCGACTGTGGTGTTGAGCTTTTCGATCGATCAGGCAGGTACCCTAAATTAACTGAGAATGGCCTCGCGCTCGTACCTTATGCACAAGCAACAATCAGCCAACTCGACCGCCTAAACAATAGGGCATCGCAGCTCTTTTCCACGCCAACGAACAAATTAGTCTTAGCTATTGATGAAGGGATTCCTCTGACTCGCTTGCCGGATGTGCTAAAGAAGTTAGAGCAACGCTTTCCACACTTACAAGTTGAATGCTTAACGGCATCAAGCCCTGATATCATTGAATTGGTTAAGTCGGAACGCGCCACGACTGGGATTATTTTGAGTGATTTACAAATGCCAAGGCACATCGATTTCACCAATCTTGGCAATATTGCATTTGATGTCTATGTCTCTTCAACACATCCTTTAGCAAAGCAGCAAATCACTCACATTGATCAATTAAAACAACATCGTCAATTGGTCATACGATCCAAAAGTGCAGAGCCATGTGGTCTCAATCAAGCATTTAGCCCAGATATCTGGTACGCTGATAACTACTATATTTTGTTGGAATTGGCGAATAAAGGGTTTGGTTGGTGCTTTCTACCACAGCATTTAGTCGCGTATTCACCTAATACATTAAAAAAAGTTGGGGATGATTTCACAAAACTGGCTTGGCAAGTCAATGTTGACCTTATTCAGCACCAGAAATGGCATTCAGATCCCCTCCATCAACAAGCCAAAGCAGAACTGCTCAACCTATTCGGGCAGACATAAGTAAGTAGGAAGACCCAAATGGCAAATACATTGATCGTAGGTGCAGGCTGGCTCGGAACTCCGCTAGCAGAAACATTGATGAAAGATGGACACTATGTTGTCGTCACTCGTCGTAGCCAAACTCGATTAAAAGAGTTACCCACCTCATTAACTCACTCCGCATTGTTCGATTTCAATCAATTGAACGCCACAGCACGGCTAGATGAACTGCTCAAACAGCATCAAATTACGCACGTTATCGGCGCTTTTCCTCCAGGATTTCGTAAAGGACGCGGTCAAGAATATGCCCAGCAATGGCAAATACTTGCCAACGCAGCTAAGCAAAACAACGTTGAAAAACTTCTCATGATCAGCTCTACCACGGTTTACCCTAACCTTGCTTCCGATATGGAAGAAGCTGACGCGTCAATCTCTTTAGCAGCCGAAAGCCCTTATTTCTCTGACAATGCACGTATTATGCTTCAAGCAGAGCAGCATGTTATCGACTCGAATATTAGCTTTGTTATTCTGCGTTGTAGCGGATTAATCGGGCCAGATAGACACCCATCTCGCTTTGCAGCAAGGCTTCAACAAGTTAGTCGTAAAGCACCAGCTAATATGCTTCATCAAGATGATGCTGTCTCGGCTGCGAAATTTGCCTTAGGCAATTTAAGCAACCAAGTCATTAACGTTACGACACCTCATACTGTCAGCAAGGCTGAGTTCTACCAAGCTGCCATAAACAAAATCGGAAGTGAGATACCTCTTCCACCCGTCACAGAGCAAGCTGACAAGCGTATTCTTGCTGACAAACTACTCTCACTTGGTTATCGATTTCACTTCAATTCAACTTTGGATGCGCTATGAGACTCTATAGACATATAGAAACGCTTTGGGATTACATGCAACTCAAACATAAACTGAAGCCTGCGGACTGTTTGTTTGTGATGTGCAGTAATGATGTGCGTGTAGCGGAGCACGCTGCCAAGCTCTACCACCAAAAGTTGGCACCTTTGATTGTATTTTCAGGGGGTGAAGGTCGCTTCACAGATGGACTGTTTGAAAAAAGCGAAGCAGAAACCTTTGCCGAGATTGCAAAGATGTCGGGCGTTCCAAGTGAAGCAATTTTGCTCGAAACTGAATCCACAAACAGTGGAGAAAATGTTCGCTTTACTGAGCAACGATTAAAAGAGGAAGGAAAACAGTGTTCCTCGTTTATTCTGGTACAAAAACCGTTTATGGAGCGTAGAGCAATCGCGACATTTGAAAAACAGTGGCAGTCACCCTACACTCAGCTGCAAGTAAGCTCTGCGGCTCTTCCATTTTTTGAATACATTAATGAAGACATGCCATTAATGATGGTGCTAGAAGCACTAATGGAAGATTTCTCTCGCGTAAAAAGCTATCCAGAGAAAGGATTTCAAACCGAGCAGAACATCCCTCAGCAAGTCGAATCTTCTTACCAGGTTTTACTCGAGCGGTTTGGTTTTGACTTAGTCTAACTTTTTCTAACCGACAACAAAAAGCCACCAAGTTCGGTGGCTTTTCTGTATCAATACGGCTTATTTACCGAGCGCTTCTTTGTAATGTTGGCGGCATACGGAGACATACTTATCGTTACCGCCGATCGCAACTTGATCGCCTTCTTTAATTGCCACGCCGTGTTCATCGGTACGAATAACCATATTCGCTTTGCGGCCGCAATGGCAGATTGTTTTGAGCTCAACCAGCTTGTCTGCCCAAGATAATAGATACTTACTGCCTTCAAAAAGTTCGCCTAGAAAATCGGTGCGAAGGCCGTAACACAATACTGGAATATGCAACTTATCAACGACTTCAGTAAGTTGATAAACTTGTTCTTTCGACAAGAACTGACACTCATCAACAAGAATACAGTGACGTTTTTCAACCTCATTCAGATCTGCGATCTCTTGATACAAATTGGTATCCTGACGAAATAAATGTGCGTCAGATTGAAGACCAATACGAGAGCTCACTTTACCGACACCAAAACGATCATCTAGCGCAGCCGTAAAAATAACTGGCGTCATGCCGCGTTCTTGATAGTTGAAAGAGGATTGAAGAAGCGTTGTTGATTTACCCGCATTCATTGCTGAGTAATAGAAATACATCTGAGCCACAGAGCATTACCTAAAGTTAAAGTTTTAATTTATGGAAATGGAAAATAAAAGGGCTGAATTATCAGCCCTTTAAAAATGAAAATTCAATTACTTACGACGCCACGTTGTGCCTTCTGGACCATCTTCCAGAACAATGCCCATTTCGGTCAGCTTGTCACGAGCCATATCTGCATTCGCCCAATCTTTCGCAGCGCGAGAGTCATTACGCAGCTTGATCAGAGCTTCAATTTCAGCCACTTCATCATCGTTACCCGCATCACCTTTTAGGAAGGCTTCAGGATCTTGGTGAAGAATACCGATCACATCTGCTAGTTCACGCATTAGCGCACCGAGTTCGCTCGCTTTCTCTAGGTTTTCTGTCTTCAGACGGTTAACTTCTCGCGCCATGTCGAACAGTACTGAGTAAGCTTCTGGTGTGTTGAAGTCATCGTTCATCGCTGCTGTAAAGCGAGATACGTACTCTTCACCACCAGCAGGCGCAGCGTTTAGGTCTAAACCACGTAGAGATGTGTACAGGCGCTCAAGCGAAGCACGTGCTTGGTTTAGGTTATCTTCGCTGTAGTTTAACTGGCTACGGTAGTGACCAGACATTAGGAAGTAACGCACTGTTTCAGCATCGTAGTGACCAAGAACGTCACGGATAGTAAAGAAGTTACCTAGAGATTTAGACATCTTCTCACGGTCTACCATTACCATGCCGCTGTGCATCCATGTGTTCACGTATTGTGTATCGTGTGCACAGCATGATTGCGCGATTTCATTTTCATGGTGTGGGAACTGAAGGTCAGAACCGCCGCCGTGAATGTCGAAGTGGTTACCTAGGATTGAAGAGTTCATTGCTGAACACTCAATGTGCCAACCTGGACGACCAGGACCCCATGGTGACTCCCACGTTGGTTCACCCGGCTTAGACATCTTCCAAAGTACAAAGTCTAGAGGGCTGCGTTTTGCTGTTTCGATATCAACGCGCGCGCCAGCTTGAAGCTGATCAAGGTCTTGCTTAGAAAGCTTGCCGTATTCGTTGAACTTACCCACTTCAAACATTACGTCACCGTTATCTGCAACGTATGCAAAACCGCGCTCGATTAGCTTCTCAACCAATTCGATTATTTCAGCAATAAACTGTGTCGCACGAGGTTCAACGTCCGGACGTTTCATGTTCAGCGCATCAAAATCAGCGTGCATTTCACCAATTAAACGCTCAGTCAATGAATCGCAAGACTCACCATTTTCTGCGGCACGTTTGATGATCTTATCGTCGATATCTGTGATGTTACGTACAAACGTCAGATCGTAGCCCAAGTAGCGAAGGTAACGTGATACAACGTCAAAAGAGACGAAAGTACGACCATGACCAATGTGACAGAGATCGTAGATGGTAACTCCACAGACATACATACCGACTTTGCCAGCTGTAATTGGTTTGAATTCCTCTTTCTGTCTTGTGAGTGTGTTATATATCTTTAACATGATCTCTATCTATGATTGTGAATGAATAAAAGAAGATGAGTATATCAACTCCAACCTAGTTAGGTAATAGCAATTAACCGATAAAACGATAATCGGCTAAACTTCAAGCACAAAACGAAGAATTTCCTCTTCCTGAGTTTTTAAAGCACTAGAACTTAGGCTAGAATCTCGGGCCCAACACAACACAGTAAAGGAAAGTAGCATGATCACCCTTCACACTAATTTTGGTGACATCAAGATTCAACTAAACGAAGAGAAAGCGCCAGAGACAAGCGCAAACTTCCTTCAGTACTGCCGCGACGGTTTCTACGACAACACGCTTTTCCACCGTGTTATTGACGGCTTCATGATCCAAGGTGGTGGTATGGAGTCTGGTCTGCGTGAAAAAGCGACTCGTGCACCTATCAAGAACGAAGCAAACAACGGCCTAAGCAACAAAGTGGGTACACTTGCTATGGCACGTACTATGGAGCCGCATTCAGCAAGCTCTCAGTTCTTCATCAACGTAAACAACAACACATTCCTAGACTTCCGTAGCGAAAGCCTAGACGGTTGGGGTTACTGTGTGTTCGGTGAAGTAATCGAAGGCATGGACATCGTAAATAAGATCAAAGGCGTTAGCACTGGTTCTTACGGCATGCACCAAGACGTACCTCTAGAAGACGTAGTAATCACTGGTACAACAATTGAAGAGTAATTCTTAGGAATTATTTTTAAAAGATAAGTTAATGGGGAGGCATAGCTTCCCCTTATTTCTATGACGACATTATTTATTTCCGATCTTCACCTTACCCCATCACGTCCGGATATTACGGAATGTTTTGTGACGTTCATGCGAACAGAAGCAACAAAAGCTGATGCACTTTATGTACTCGGCGATCTGTTTGAATTCTGGATTGGTGACGATGACAACACCCCTTTTGCAGACCAAATCCGTGCAGAATTTAAAGCACTGACGGATGCGGGTGTGCCAACTTTTTTCATCCAAGGCAATCGAGATTTTTTACTCGGCAAACGCTTTTGCAAAGAAACCGGTATGACATTACTCGACGATGTCTGCACGATTGATCTTTATGGTCAAAAAGCCGTAATCCTACATGGCGATACGCTCTGCATTGACGATGTGAAATACCAAGAGTTTAGAAAAACCGTTCACAAGCCATGGCTACAATGGTTGTTTAACCGTATTCCTTGGTTCATTAAGAAGAAAATTGTCTCAAAAGTTCAATCCGATATTCGTGATGATAAAATGAGCAAGTCATTAGATATCATGGACGTCAACCAAAATGAGGTCGAGAAAGTAATGTCTCAGAACTGCGTCAACTTAATGATTCATGGTCACACACATCGCCCGAACACACATTTTTTTGACGTCGATGGCGTTAAAAAGACCCGAATTGTTTTAGGGGATTGGTATACGCAAGGCTCAGTTTTAAAAGTAAATTCTGATAGTTTTGACCTACAAACGAGACCGTTCATACAGAATTTGCGTTAAGCATGTAGAGCGTGTAGAAGATTCACGCTCAAGTCGTAGATATTTTGTAAAAAATCGCTATTATCATAATACTAAGTTAAACAGAACGAAGTACCTAATTGAAGTATTCTTACGTAGCTCGCCAACCGATTCTGGATAGAGAAAAACGAACCATAGGTTACGAACTCCTCTTTCGAGACGGCCCTAAAAATACCTTCCCTGAAGTAGAACCAGAGCTGGCTACTAGTCGACTGCTATCCGATCATTTTTTGTCGACGCATTACAACACATTAGGAAACAAACTTGGCTTTGTTAACTTTCCGCATCAAAGCTTGGTGAACTTGGTCCCAACTTTGTTCCCTAAAGAATCTCTCGTCATTGAAGTCCTTGAAGACTGCGAACCGACAGAAGAACTGTTAGAAGCCATCAAGCACCTTCATGAGTGCGGATACAAAATTGCTCTGGATGATTTTGTTCCGACGAAAGCTTGGAAGCGTTTTCTTCCATACGTTTCCATGATCAAGTTTGATATTAGACTTGTGCCGATTAAGAAAGCTGCCATTTTTATTCAGGCGTTGAGCCCATTTAAAATCGACTTTCTTGCGGAAAAGGTAGAGACCTATGAAGAGTTTGAGCAAGCCCTAGAAGCCGGTTTTAACTATTTTCAAGGGTATTTTTTTAGCAAACCTGAGATGATCCAGAAAAAACGGTTGAACCCCGCGTTTCTTACCGTCATCCAACTTTGTAAAGAGATTGCAGATAAGCCCATCGACTTCAATGAGGTTGAACGTCTGTTTTCGATTGATGTGACGCTGTCATACAAGCTGCTTACTTACGTAAATTCAGGCTATACATTAACGACTAAGATCAAATCGTTCAGACAGGCGCTTATTTATCTGGGTGAAGAGCGACTACGACGCTTTATTTCCTTAGTTGCAATTGCGTCCGTTCAAGAAGATAAACCTGACTCTCTTTACTCTTTAGCGATTCAGCGTGCACGAATGTGTGAACTGTTACTTAGTCAAATGAACACTAGGTATGACCCTGGGCAGGCTTTTTTGACAGGCATGTTTTCTTTACTCGGATCTTTGCTCGATCAACCGCTCTCTGATGTCATTGAAGATATCCCCGTTGACGAAGATATAAAACTCGCATTAACCAGTCGAAAAGGCGTACTTGGTCACTTACTTTCGATGACGATCGCCTATGAACAAGCGGACTGGGAGTTAGCCGAGCGATATTGCACCGTTCTTAAATTAACCGAACCTCAATTAGCAGACGCTTTTAATCAATCTACCGAGTGGGCTCAAGAACTGCTGTCTCAAACGCCCTAAATCGCTATAATGCCTCACCTCCAGCCTCGCAATTGTGAGGTTGTTTGTTTTTACCGCTTAATTAATCGAGATTTCATTTTATGGCTTCTTCTTGCCCTTGTGGATCTAACCGCACGTACCAACAGTGTTGTGAAATTGCCCACAACAACCATGCTGACGTCACCACTCCAGAGCAGTTAATGCGCTCTCGTTACAGTGCGCATGTGTTAGGTCTAGTCGATTACGTGGTCAACACTTATCATCCAATCTGTAATGCAGAAGAGCAACGTGAAGGCATTGCCCAATCTATCGACAGCGATTGGTGCAAACTTGAAGTTGTAAAAACAGAAGCTGGCAGTAATGACAATGAAGGCTTTGTAGAGTTTAGCGCTTATTTTGATGAAGACGGCAAACGCTACTGTATGACAGAGCGTTCCCGCTTTGTAAAAGAAAATGGGCTTTGGTACTACATTGACGGCACGTTTCCAGAAGAAGAGCTAGAAGAAGAACCAGAACAAGATCCTCGCCTAAACCAACCAGTGAGTAGCCTAAAAGTAGGTCGTAACGACCCGTGTATCTGTGGAAGCGGTAAGAAATTTAAGAAGTGTTGTGGGTAAGATCATCCACTCCTAGCTTATTGAGCTCGATTTAATTGGATTCTTGACTTCGCCTAGGTTCGTTGGAGTGACGTGAATATATGTACCTATTTGAAGTAAATAACTCTACTGCAAGTACCATTAGAAAATATACCGTCATTCTGAACAGCGAGGGACGAGCGTGATTCAGAATCTAATCGCCACCAGCACTGTTGCCGGTTTTTGCCCCGAATCAAGAACACTAAAGTAAAAAGCCCCTAGGCTCGAGAGCATAGGGGCTTTCACTTATCGCAAGCTTACTTATGACGCTCTTTCAGTTTATTCACTACGTCATTCATCGATAAGCCTTGGTCTTGAAGCAATACCATTAAGTGATAAATCAAATCTGCAGATTCACACACTAACTCCGCCTTATCGCCCGACGTCGCCGCAAGCGCGACTTCAACGCCTTCTTCGCCCACTTTTTGCGAAATACGCTTGGTGCCACGGGCATAAAGACTGGCAGTATAAGAGGAATCTGGGTCGGCACTCTTGCGGGCAGCCAATAGCTGCTCAAGTTGATGAAGCCACACCATTTGTGACTCCTCTTGAGGGTCCACATCCCAGCAAGTTGTGTTACCCAAGTGACACGTAGGACCAATGGGATTCACTTTCACCAGTAGCGTATCGTTGTCGCAATCGAGCTGCATGTTCACTAGTTGCAATACGTTGCCGGAGGTCTCACCTTTCGTCCAAAGACGCTGCTTGGTACGAGAGAAAAACGTCACTTGACCTGTTTCGCCCGTTTTTGCCAACGCATCTTGGTTCATATAACCCATCATCAGCACTTGGCTTGATTGGAAATCTTGTACGATAGCAGGTACCAGACCATCCACCTTTTCCCAGTTGATTCGCTCAACTAGCGAACTTACTTCGGCGGCTTTCACACTCATAGTCGTACCTCAATGCCTTGTTGTTTCAAATACTGCTTTAGTTCACCAATATTGATGACTTGTTTGTGGAATACCGATGCGGCAAGCGCGCCATCCACATTTGCTTTTTGGTATGCTTCCGCAAAGTGCTCCATAGCACCTGCCCCACCCGATGCAATCAATGGCACGTTACACACTTCACGCACCATGTTAAGTTGTTCAATATCGTAACCGTTACGTACGCCGTCTTGGTTCATCATGTTCAGTACGATTTCACCAGCGCCACGCTTTTGTACTTCTTGCACCCAATCACGTGTTTCCCATTGAGTTGCTTTGGTGCGTTCTTCATCGCCAGTAAACTGGTAAACCTGATACTTGCCTGTCTCTTTGTCGTAGTATGAATCGATACCAACGACGATACATTGCACACCAAACTTATCAGCAAGGTCAGTAATCAGTTGCGGGTTAGCCAATGCAGGTGAGTTAATAGACACTTTGTCTGCACCAAACTCAAGAATGCGCGCTGCATCTTCCGCTGATTTAATACCACCAGCGACACAGAAGGGAATATCAATCACTTCAGCAACGCGAGCGACCCAACTTTTGTCAACGACACGCCCATCACTTGAAGCGGTAATATCGTAGAACACAAGCTCGTCAGCGCCTTCTTCCGCATAACGCTGCGCCAGAGGAACGATGTCGCCAATGATTTCGTGGTTGCGGAACTGGACGCCCTTCACCACTTGTCCATCACGAACATCAAGACATGGAATTATTCGCTTTGCCAGCATGCAAATGCCTCCTCTGCTGTGAACTTACCATCTAACAGCGCACGACCAACAATCACGCCAGCAACACCGCTGCCTTTTAGCGCTTCGATATCTGCTAATGAACCGATGCCACCTGAAGATTGGAACTGCACTTGTGGGTATTGTTTACATAAGTCGATGTAAAGCTCAACGTTTGAGCCTTCTAGCGTACCGTCACGAGAAATGTCCGTACAAAGCACGTGCTGCAAACCTACCGTTAAGTAATCGTTGATCAGAGCTTCGATGGTCACGCCTGAGTCTTCTTGCCAACCAGAGATCGCCACTTTACGCGTACCGTCTTGATCGATGTTGATGTCTAGCGCGAGAACGATTTTCTCTGCGCCGTATTTTTCCATCCAACCTTTCACAAGCTCTGGCTGTTTTACTGCTGTTGAGCCAACGACAACACGCTGAGCCCCCGCTTCTAGCAGATCAATCACGTCTTGCTCTGTGCGCACTCCGCCACCGATTTGGATGTTCGCTGGCGTGCTTGCTAGTAGCTTTGCAATTAAATCAAGTTGACGTGCTGTCGTGTCTTTCGCGCCAGTTAAATCCACTAAGTGCAGCCAGTTAGCACCCGCTTGGTGGTACAAGTTGAACTGCTCTGCTGGGTCGACTTTGTACTCAGTTACTTGGCCGTAATCACCTTGATAAAGGCGAACCACCTGTCCTTCAATTAAATCAAGAGCTGGAATAATCACACTAAATCCCTTTTATAATTCTAAGAAGTTTTGAATAAGCTTCGCGCCCGCTTTTGAAGAACGCTCAGGGTGGAATTGCACGCCGTAATAGTTACCGCTTTGTACTGCTGCTGTGAACGGGTTGCCGTATTCACATTCCGCAATCGTGTAATCCCCAACAGGCATCGCAAAGCTGTGCACGAAGTAGAAATACTCTCCTTCTTCAATATCTTTGAAAAGTGGATTACCTGCTTTTGCAGAGACCGTGTTCCACCCCATATGCGGCAACGGCAAATCGCCAGTTTGTAGTAGCTTCACTTCGCCATCACAAAGTCCAAGACACTCAACTAACTCGTCGGCTTTCTGCCCTTTCTCTTGAGACACTTTGCCCAACAGTTGCATGCCTAAACAGATACCTAGTAATGGCTTTTCTACCTGTTTTACCAAGCTGATCAGATCGCGCTCTTCTAGGTTCTTCATCGCTTCGCTGGCGGTTCCCACACCCGGTAGGAATAGCTTATCTGCGGATAATACGACTTGCGGATCTTTTGAAATCGTTACGTCATAGCCTAGGCGTTCAATGGCAAACTTCACCGAAGAAACGTTGGCACAGCCAGTATCGATAATGACAACTTTCTGTTCTGTCACTGTTTTTCTCCTTGCTAACGTTAGCCTTAAAGCACGCCTTTACTACTTGGTAGCTCAGTGCCTTCTACTTTGATTGCTTGGCGTAACGTACGACCAAACGCTTTAAATAGACTTTCAATGATGTGGTGATCATTGTTGCCCGCAGAAGAAAGGTGCAACGTACACGCTAATGTGTCAGTCAGAGAGCGGAAGAAGTGAACCACCATCTCTGTTGAAAGATCACCCACTTGCTCACGACTAAACTGCGCGTCGAACTTAAGGTAAGGACGACCTGATAGGTCTAGTGCGCATTGCGCCAAACACTCATCCATTGGCAAGCTAAAGCCAAAGCGACCAATACCACGCTTGTCACTCAGTGCTTCCTTCAACGCTTGACCTAACGCAAGAGCGGTATCTTCCACTGTGTGGTGATCATCAATGTGCAGGTCACCTTCCACTTTGCACACCATTTGGAATCCACCGTGCGTCGCGATTTGATCCAGCATGTGGTCAAAAAAGCCAAGACCTGTAGAAATGTCATTACCGCCTTGCTCGTCAAGATTAACGAATACTTTGATGTCTGTTTCTTTTGTGGTGCGGACCACTTCAGCCACGCGCGCCTTCACTGTGAGATCTTTTAGGATCTGTTTCCAGCCCATGGTTTCTGGGTTGTATTGAATACCACGAATTGCCATGTTTTCTGCAAGTTGAAGATCGGTTTGACGATCGCCAATCACAACAGAGTTTTGGAAATCCACTTTGCCACCTTGAAGGTACTCTTTTACCAAGCCCAATTTAGGCTTACGGCAAGAGCAGTTGTCTTCATCAAAGTGAGGACAAATCAGCACATCATCAAATTTCACACCTTGAGATTCAAAGATCTCCATCATCATGTTGTGTGGTGCATCAAAATCAGCTTGTGGGTAACTGTCGGTACCCAAACCATCTTGGTTCGTGACCATCACTAGGCGGTATCCTGCATCCTGCAACGACAACAGGCTTGGGATAACAAATGGTTCCAGTTTTAGTTTATCTAAACGGTCTACTTGAAAATCAATCGGCGGCTCGACAATTAAGGTGCCATCACGATCAATAAAAAGGATTTTTTGTTGTTTGCTCACTCGAACTTCCTTATTGCTATTCTTTTGGCGCTCCCGCTATTGAGCGAGAGCGATAAATTCTGTCTCTATTTATGCGTAGTAGTTTCTGATAAATCCAAGCGTTTTTTCGCACTCGTCACGGTTACCCACACTGATACGCACACAGTTTTCAATTGGCGAGTTACGCAAAATAATGCCCGTATCCCAAGCCGCTTTGAAAAGGTCATCGCCATCTGGGAATTTCACCAATAGGTAGTTCCCCCACCCTTCAAACACTTCCAAACCCGGAATCATTGAAAGGCCAACTTGCAAGTAAGCACGGTTTGCATTCAAATCGAGAACTTGAAACTTCGCTCGTGCTAAACCAGCTTCCGAAAGCGCCTGAGTCGCAATTTCTGCCACTGGAACTGGGACTGGGTAAGGTGCGATAACTTTAAGAAGTACATTAATAAGCTCTTCGTTCGCAAGCGTAAATCCACAACGCAGACCTGCAAGCGCAAAAGCTTTCGACAGAGTACGCAGAATCGCAAGATTCGGGTATTGCGCCAGTAGGTCTAACGTTGACGCTTCTGGACAAAAATCGATGTACGCTTCATCCATCACCACGATTGCACGGTCTTTTGTCATCTCAAGCAGAGACACAATGTCCTCACGCTTAACCAAGTTACCCGTTGGGTTGTTTGGCGAACATACAAAAACCAGTTTCACGTTATCCAGATTAGCTTCGATGCCTGCAAGGTCTAGTTGCCAATCTGACGTTAGCGGCACGGTTTTGCGCTCTACACCGATGGTTTCTGCACTGATGGCGTACATACCGTAAGTTGGTGGGCAGTAAAGAATCGCATCTTCACCCGGCTCACAGAATGCACGAATTAATAACTCAATACCTTCGTCTGCGCCGCGAGAAGTCAGTGTTTGTTCTGGTTTCACACCAGCATACGCTGCGTAAGCGGAAATCAGTTCTTTCGGTTGGCATTCGCTGTAACGATTAAGACGAGCAAAGTCTGTTTTGTATTCATTGTTAAATGGTGATTCGTTGGCATTTAGCCATACGTCACCCGTACCACCGATTCGGCGAGCCGACATATAAGGGGTAAGCTGTTGGACTTGTTTACGCGCTAGCTTTTCCATCTCATTACTCTCTTATTCTTACTTACTTGCTAATTTTTCTACGCGGATAGTAACAGCACGTTTGTGAGCGTCCAGACCTTCCGCTTCAGCCATCGTGACTACCGTTGGTGCAAGGTTCTTTAAACCATCAGCAGAAAGCTCCTGAACCGTCATTCGTTTAGAGAAATCCGCCAAACCTAAGCTTGAATAAGTACGTGTGTAACCGTAAGTAGGAAGGACGTGGTTAGTCCCCGATGCGTAATCTCCCGCAGATTCAGGCGACCAATCCCCAAGGAAGATAGAGCCTGCATTATCAAGTAGAGGTAGAAGCTCACGAGGGTTCTTAGTCTGAACAATCAAGTGCTCAGGACCGTAGTAATTGGAAATAGAAACTGACTGCGTCATCGACTCGGAAATAATGATCAAGCTTGATGCCAGAGCCTTTTCTGCGATGTCTGCACGAGATAGCTCCTTAAGCTGACGTTGAACCGCATCCGTCACTTGATCAGCAATCACAGGAGAAGGAGTCACCAATACCACTTGAGAATCAGGACCGTGTTCTGCTTGGCTCAAAAGATCCGCAGCGATAAAGTCTGGATCTGCGGTTTCATCGGCAATCACAAGAACTTCTGATGGCCCTGCTGGCATATCAATCGCAGCACCGCGGAAATCATTGCTAACCTGTCGTTTTGCTTCGGTCACGTAAGCGTTGCCCGGACCAAAGATCTTATCTACTTTCGATACAGTCTCGGTGCCATAAGCCATTGCAGCAACTGCTTGGCCACCACCGACGTTATACACCTCATCAATGCCACACAGTTTCGCGACATAAAGGATCTCATCAGCGATTGGGGGTGGAGAACAAAGAACGACTTTACGACAACCTGCAATTTTTGCAGGAACGCCGAGCATCAAAACAGTCGATGGCAAAGGCGCACTGCCACCAGGAATGTACAAACCCACTTTTTGAATTGGGCGTGTTACTTGTTCACAAAGGACACCTGGCTGGGTTTCCACCTTGATCGGTTGCGGCTTTTGCGCTTTGTGGAACTTAGAAATATTGGCGTAAGCTTGCTCTAGTGCGCTCTTCATTGACTCTGACAAACGCTCTGACGCTGCCTTAATTTCCTGAGAAGAAACACGAATGGATTCAGGCTTAACACGGTCAAACTTTTCTGTCAGCTCAATAAGAGCAGAGTCACCTTCTTCTCGAACTTTAGCAATAACTTCGGCCACAGCAGTGGTGATATTGGCACCTTCTGCAATAGCAGGGCGCTCCAAAATAGAGTCTTGCTGATTCTCACTTAATGATTGCCAAACGACTGTTCTCATGATGCTTACTCCATCATTTTTTCAATTGGTAGAACGAGAATTGAACTTGCGCCCAACTCTTTCAGCTGTTCCATTGTTTCCCAGAATAGGTTTTCAGAACTCACTAAGTGAACAGCCATTTTCTGCTTATCTGCAGAAAGAGGAAGAACAGTTGGGTCTTCAGCACCTGGCAGTAGTGCTTTAATTTGATCTAACTTCTCTGCTGGGGCGTGAAGCATAATGTACTTAGATTCTTTCGCTTGCTGCACGCCTTGCATGCGAGTTAACAGCTTTTCGATTAGCGCCACTTTGTCTGCGTCGAACTCACCTGTGCGTTGAATCAATGTCGCTTTTGATTTGAAGATAATTTCAGCTTCTTTAAGGCCGTTCGCTTCCAGTGTTGCACCTGTAGAAACCAAATCAGCGATAGCATCAGCGAGACCCGCGCGAGGGGCAACTTCTACAGAGCCTGTCAGCATACATGTAGAGAATGGAACGCCGGCTTCATCCATGTACGCTTTTAGAAGTTGAGGATACGTTGTAGCAATACGCTTGCCAGCTAAGTCTTGTGGACCGTTGTACTCTTCGTCCTTGTCGATTGCGATAGATAAACGACAGCCACCAAAATCAAGTCGACGAAGCTGAACAAACTCGCAGGGTTCACCTAATGCTTTGCGGTCAAGGCGAACTTCTTCTAGTTCATTTTCGCCAATAAAGCCAAGGTCAACCACGCCATCCATAATTAAACCTGGGATGTCGTCGTCACGAACCAAGAGTAAATCAATTGGCATATTTTCAGAATGGACAACTAAACGCTCGCCCATTACGTTGAACTTTACGCCGCACTGTTTTAGTAGAGCTTGACTCTCTTTGCTAAGACGACCTTTTTTCTGAATTGCGATTCTTAAACGTTGTGTTTGCATTGCTTTGTCCCTATGCAAGATTTTGATATCTAAGTATTTTTCAAACTAATAAAACTAAAAAACCCTCGGGAGATTGAAGTCTCCCGAGGGTTTAAAATCTGCTTTTACTTTGATTTTACCTCCGGGAGTTTCCTGCCTCCCGGGTATGCGTACATCGCCCGAAAGACTAGATTGGGTGATGATGGTGATGAATGTTCATTACAAAATTACGCATACTTATTTCAAGGCTCTTCTCATTTGCTTTGTTACCAACAACACTAACCAAGCTGATTACTTTTTTCAACCCTTAATTTTAAAAAAATTCGAATTGTATAATACAAATAAAAAAGGAGGCCGAAGCCTCCTATAAATTTACTTTTTAAATCAGTGAATTACGCACTCTGGCAAGACGCTATTTTAGACTTTGAAAGCCATGACAAAATAGCGCAAACGATAATGAATGTTATCGACGCTGCAATGAACGAGAACGCTATTGAAGCAGTCATACCAAGGGCAATAAAGCCGACGCATGAAACAAGCGCGACTGATAATGCATAAGGTAGCTGTGTTGATACGTGATCAATGTGGTTACAACGTGCACCCGTCGATGACAAGATAGTCGTATCTGAGATTGGTGAACAATGGTCACCGAATACCGCACCAGCTAAAACCGCACTCAGCATCGGTAGCATTAGCGCTACGTCTGTTGCGCCAGCCATGTCTCCAGCGATTGGAAGCATGATGCCGAACGTACCCCATGAAGTACCTGTTGAGAACGCCATCAGGCCAGACAACAAGAATAGGATAACTGGGAGCCAATGAGGGTTGATATTGCCCTGCGCCATTGTCGAAAGGTAAGTACCAGTCTTCATATCACCGATAACAGAACCAATGGTCCAGGCAAATACTAAGATTAGAATCGCACCAAACATAGACTTAGCACCAATCCAAAGTGTACGTGCGATCTCAGCCATTGGTAGACCTTGCTTCACAACAGTAAACAGTGCAACTGCTAAGCCAAGCAAGCTACCGTAGATTAGTGATGTACCTACATCTGTATTTTCAAAAGCACCAAGAAGCGCAAACTCCTTACCATCAGCAGCCAATGCTTGGCCACCCGTGTAAAGCATTGAAGCGATAGTCGCGATAATCAGCGTCACGATAGGAAGTATCAAATCTGACACTTTACCCTTTTCACTTTCACGGATATCTAGCTCTTCGTTTAGGTCATGCGCTTCTTGCGAGTCATTTTCTTTGTCTTTATCAAAGCCACGACCTTGCGATGCAGAGATCTCATGCTCACGCATTTTACCAATATCAAGACCAAACCACGCAACAGCGAACACCATTAGCAGCGCAAAAACGGCGTAGAAGTTCATTGGGATAAGACGAACATATGCGCCAAGAGCCGAATACTCTGTGATCCCATGTGAGACTAAGATCCCGCCAATAATAGTAATAATGTAAGCACCCCAGCTAGAAGCAGGCATAATTACACACATTGGAGCAGCGGTTGAGTCTAGAATGTACGCAAGCTTAGCGCGAGACACATAAAAGCGATCGGTTACTGGGCGAGAGATCGCACCAACAGCAAGGCTATTAAAGTAATCATCGACAAAAATGAATACGCCTAAAAAGGCGGCAAGAAGTTTGGAGCCGCGTTTACTCTTCACTCGAGATTGTGCCCATTCAGCAAAAGCACGAGTACCGCCAGATAGCGTTAATAAAGCTGTTGTCATACCTAATAAGATTAGGAAACCAACAATGCTCATGTTCCAAGTGTTAATTCCGCCATCTTCAATAAAGACAGAAGAAACTTGAGAACTGACGTAACCTGCGGTGTCGCTGATAGACCAGCTATTAAGTAGCACCGCACCTAGCACGATACCTACACCCAAGGAAACTAATACACGTCGAGTCAAAATCGCCAAAGTCAAAGCGACAATAGGTGGCAATAATGAAACAGGAGAACTAGAAAAATCTATTAAATTCATGATCTTCAAAAACCAAAGTTTGGCTAGAGATCTACTGCAGACAAGTCACGTAGCATACGATACGTGCTCATGTTGAACTTAGCGACAGGGAAGCGAACACTCCACCCAACCCTACAGTAGCGCTCCATAGTTTAATGTGAATATATACTATGGCAGTGTTGTTCCTTTCAGATACAACCCCAGCAAGTAACTTTGATGAGTTACTTACTTCGGCAATCTTCGCCTTCCACTATTATTCATTGGCATCACCCCAATAATAGCTACTCTTCGAGACCGCGCCTCTACGGCAACAACAAACAATTAACCACTAACTGTACAAATTAACAACAAATTGTCTGCAATATTGCATCAGGTGGCAGCCATTGTACTTATGATGAGAGTCAATGCAACACATCAAACTAAATTAAACAAATAAATAATGACTGAGATAATTTATAAACCTTGCCTACTTCCATAAGTTTTGTGCAACTGAAATCACATCAATCATGTTATTTATGAAACATTATTACTACCTTAGAAATATCATGGTTTATCTTATATCAATAAATTAAGGATATATGACACAGCATTAAAGATGGATGCTTCATATTTTTAAGTAATAACTCAAATTTTTTTATAAAAAACCAAGCTGTCACTCTCTCTATACAATAATGATTGTTGATTTTAGTTCTCATCTAATAATGATTTATTTCGAGTGTAATAATATTAATTGCTTTAAAAAATAGTCAAATTTAAACAAAATCTTGATTTAGCATTTGCACATAAGGAAAAGATAAAGTTAAATATAAGGACTCTTTGTTTATTTATAGATTGGCATTATTTAATCGTAACGATAAAAAGTGCCCAACACATTAACCTTTTAATAGGAATCGTTATGTCAGAGCTGACTAAAACCCTTCTAAATATCCGTAGCCTTCGTGCATTTTCTCGTGAGCTGACTCTAGAACAATTGGAAGAAGCTCTAGATAAACTCACTACTGTCGTAGATGAGCGTCGTGAAGCAGAAGAAGCAGAACGCGCAGCACAAGCAGAGCAAGAAGCTAAGCTTGCAGAGATTGCTGAGAAAATCGCTCAAGACGGTATTGACGTAGAAGCACTTATTACTGCGCTATCTGGCGAAACTAAGACGAAAGGCAAAGCGAAGCGCGCACCTCGCCCTGCTAAATACAAATACACAGATTCAAACGGTAATGAGAAAACTTGGACTGGCCAAGGTCGTACACCTTCGGCGATTCAAGAGCAACTTGATGCAGGTAAATCTCTGGATGAGTTCCTAATCTAGATCCGTGCTATTTTTAAAAGGCTCCCATAGGGAGCCTTTTTTATTTAAACCATTACAAATAAAAAAGGCACGTTTCTTAATGTGCCTTTTACTTTAGTTACAGAATAGTTAATTAAATCGCTTCGTATTAACGTTCCCAGTATGCTTCTTCTAGGCTATCTTCTCGCTCAGGAAGTCCGCGCGACAATCGTGGTGAATGTTGCACGAGAACTTCGTAGCTCGCACGGTTTGCGTATTTGCAGACTTGAGAAAAAGAAGAGTAAGTTAAATACTCGTTACTGTGCTTGCTTGAATTAGGCACATTTTCTTTATGGTATTTATTTGCTGCCATATCATGAAGAACAGCAGATAACGCAGCATCACCTGCGCCATTTGTATTCTTAATTTTTTCTGGGCCACCCATATATGGCGAGATATGCGAGTACACTTTTATTGGCGTCTCGCATGAGTCTTTTTTCGCCGGACGACTGAATTCATAACGATTAAATTCAGCAATTGACCCTGGAAGTAATGGCAAAGAAGTTTCGCGCTTCGCGCTATCCTCCGTATACCCAGCCATAAATAGACCTACAGGACCCGCCGTGCACAATACTAGATCAGCCCACTCCAATGTTTTATCAGACGCAGCAAGTGGATCAGATTCCCCCGTCAGTGCTTCTGCTTCATCTTCATTCATCGCAACGACTGAAACGTTATCTCGAATGAATTCTTGCCAATATTTAGGGTCATCTTGAATAACAAACTTTGTGCCTAAAGTCAGAACAACAGGCACATCATTCTTTTTCGCGTACTCAATTGCTTTCATTGTTGCTTCCGGCATTGGGTCGCCGTCTTTGCAACGTACTAGATATGACGTCAGTACAAGTGCTGATGCATTTTTAAAGATTTTCTCTGGAATGCTATCAGGATGGAGTTGGTTCATTTGCCCTTCGCTGATAGCAAAAGTACGTTCACCGTCTTCTGTGATAAGAGCAAAACAACGGCCAATTGCACCATCTACACCTTGTAGGTAGTTCAAGTCCATGCGGCTTGATGTATTACAAAGATAACGGTAACCGTAGCTGCCAATCTTAATATCCTGGCTCATCACTCCAAGTAGTGTGGAGCGGTCATCCGCTAGCACGGAGTAGTTATGTAGCGTGTTACCAATTGTACCGCCCGCATACTCATTGGTAATCAAGTTCTCTTCTTTCAGTTGCTGGTATAACTCTTCTGCTCTTTCGTCATCGATAACCAGAGAGTGACCTTTACTCAGACCGTACTTTTCAATCACATCCGTTGTAACTTTTGCTTCAATATCAACCAAGGTTTGGTCAATACCAATGATGTGAGTGCGCGTCATCTTCTTGCTTTCTTGTGCTTGGCTCACCAGCGGGTCACGAGCATGAACAGGAAAATAGTGCTTCGATTTGCGTTGTCCAGGAAATTTCATATTGTCAGTCTGAGTAAGGGGATAAAAAGGAGAGCGGATTCTATACCGCTAATAATAAAGCAGCAATAAAAGCGATTATAGCAAACGTTTGCTGACAGCTTTTTTCTTTTAGGTGGCTTATTCACCTTCCATAAAGCTGAGATCTGGTAGTTGCTCAAGGTGCTCGCTATAACGCTTTAGGTTGAACTCACCTTCATTCTTCATTACATCAAAAATCTCAATTGACATCGCACATGCCATCATCGCAACCGCATCTTCACGTGGTGTGCCAGTCATCATTAAACGCATAAGGGTTTCTTTTACTTTAAGCGGGTTGCCATCTTCGAGCTGATTTTCCACAATTTCAATCAACTCACTTTCTTGCATAAATTGGTTTTCTTCTGTCATTTGGTGTTTCCTCTTGGATTTTGGCCAACTATGCCATATATACCTCTTCTATACTTGCGAAATTACTCGTTCGAATCTTTGTTGAAGAAAAATCCAGCGAAACGAATTGTGATTTCGATCTCGGATCTGTCACCGGTCTGTGGATTCTGATAGAATCTGCATCCCGTTTATTTAAGTGGTGTTTAGTAATGTCTGATAACAGCCAAAAGAAAGTCATCGTCGGTATGTCCGGCGGCGTTGATTCATCTGTTTCCGCGTATCTTCTAAAGCAGCAAGGCTACCAAGTAGAGGGCCTTTTCATGAAGAACTGGGAAGAAGATGACAACGAAGAATATTGTACAGCGGCAGAAGATCTTGCTGACGCTCAGGCAGTATGTGACAAGCTAGGCATCCACCTACACACTATCAACTTTGCTGCCGAATACTGGGATAACGTATTTGAGTACTTCCTTGCTGAATACAAAGCTGGCCGTACTCCGAACCCTGACATTCTTTGTAACAAAGAAATCAAGTTCAAAGCATTCCTAGAATTCGCTGATGAAGTACTTGATGCTGATTACATTGCAATGGGCCACTATGTGCGTCGCTCTTTCCCAGAAAATGGTGAAAAACCACAGATGCTACGTGGTCTAGATGGCAACAAAGATCAAAGCTACTTCCTGTACACATTAAGCAACGAGCAAATCGCACGTAGCCTATTCCCTGTTGGTGATCTAGAGAAGCCAGAAGTGCGCCGCATTGCGGAAGAACAAGATCTAATTACCGCTAAGAAGAAAGACTCAACTGGTATTTGTTTCATCGGTGAACGCAAGTTTACAGAATTCCTCGGTCGCTACCTTCCAGCTCAGCCTGGTAATATCGAGACTCCAGAAGGCGAAGTGATTGGTCAACACCAAGGCCTGATGTACCACACACTTGGTCAGCGTAAAGGTCTACACATCGGTGGCCGTAAAGGCGGCGGTGGTAACGAGGACCCATGGTTCGTTGGTGAGAAAGATCTAGAACGTAACGTTTTGATTGCTGTTCAAGGTAAAGACCATCCAATGTTGAAATCAGAAGGTCTACTTGCATCACAACTTCATTGGGTAGATCGTGAGCCAATTCGCGATGTTATGAAGTGCACAGTGAAAACTCGTTACCGTCAGGAAGATATTCCTTGTACAATCATCCCTATCGATGATGAAAACATTAAAGTTATCTTTGACGAGCCACAAATTGCTGTAACTCCAGGTCAATCAGCAGTGTTCTACAAAGGTGACGTGTGCCTAGGTGGCGGCATCATCGAGCAACGCATTAAATATTCTCAAGCTTAGGAGTCGTTACGTGGCGAATACACTTTATGACCGTACTATCGCTTTCGCTGGGATTTGCCAAGCTGTTGCTTTAGTTCAACAGGTAGCGAGAAACGGACATTGTGATCAAGATGCTTTTGAAACATCAATCAACGCTATTTTGAGCACGAACCCTGCTAACACAGTTGGCGTATTCGGTCGCGAAGCCGATCTAAAGCTCGGCCTAGAATGCTTGGTTAAAGGGATTGATAGCACACCATCAGGCAGTGAAATTACTCGTTACATTATTAGTTTAATGGCGTTAGAACGTAAGTTAAGCTCTCGTAACGATGCTATGTCTCAGCTTGGTGATCGTATTCAAATGGCCAAGCGTCAGTCAGAGCACTTTGAGCTACTAGACGATCAAATGATCAGCAATTTAGCGAGCATCTATCTGGATGTCGTTAGCCCTATTGGCCCACGCATTCAAGTAACGGGCACGCCATCTGTACTGCAGCAGACGGCAAGCCAACACAAAGTTCGTGCGCTGTTGTTATCTGGCATTCGTAGTGCAGTTCTTTGGCGTCAAGTTGGTGGTAAGCGTCGCCACCTAATCTTCGGGCGCAAGAAGATGGTAGAGCAAGCACAAATCCTTCTTGCTCGTCTGTAGTAAAATATCAAATAAGCAGCTCGCGTTTATCGCGAGCTCATTTTTTTCGACTAAAACAAATCTCGCGCAAACGTTTGCGCAATATTCGTGACAATTGCCACAGTTATTGGTATAAAGCTCACGAAATTTAGAAACCCAATTCAGGAGAACATCATGGAACTGTCAGCATTGACTGCTGTTTCACCAGTAGACGGCCGTTACGGAAGCAAGACAATTGCGTTACGCGAAATTTTCAGTGAATACGGTCTACTAAAGTACCGTACTATCGTTGAAATCCGCTGGCTACAAAAGCTTGCTGCTACTGCTGAAATTGCAGAAGTGCCAGCGTTTAGCGCAGAAGCAAACCAATTCCTAGACGACCTTGCTGCAAACTTCTCTGAAGAAGATGCACGCCGTATCAAAGAGATCGAGCGTACAACTAACCACGACGTAAAAGCGGTTGAGTACTTCCTAAAAGAGAAAGTAGCAGACGTTCCTGAACTGCACGCAGTAAACGAGTTCTTCCACTTCGCATGTACTTCTGAAGACATCAACAACACATCACACGCTCTAATGCTTAAAGAAGCGCGTGAGAACGTGATTCTTCCAGAAATCCGTAACCTAATCGACGCTATCAAAGCACTAGCAGTGGAATACCGCGACATTCCTCTTCTATCTCGTACACACGGTCAGCCTGCTTCTCCATCTACTATGGGTAAAGAAATGGCTAACGTGGCGTACCGTATGGAGCGTCAATTCAAGCAAATCGAAAACGTTGAGATCCTAGCGAAAATCAACGGTGCAGTAGGTAACTACAACGCACACCTTTCTGCTTACCCAGAGCTAGATTGGCACAAGTTCTCTGAAGAGTTCATCACAGAGTCTCTAGACGTAACTTGGAACCCTTACACAACTCAAATCGAACCGCACGATTACATCGCTGAGCTGTTCGATGCTATCGCTCGTTTCAACACTATCCTGATTGACTTCGACCGTGACGTTTGGGGTTACATTGCACTAGGCCACTTCAAGCAAAAAACTATTGCGGGTGAGATCGGTTCTTCAACAATGCCTCACAAAGTTAACCCAATCGACTTTGAAAACTCAGAAGGTAACCTAGGTCTTGCGAACGCTGTATTCGGCCACCTAGCACAGAAACTGCCTATCTCTCGTTGGCAACGTGACCTAACTGACTCAACGGTTCTACGTAACCTTGGTGTTGGTGTTGGCTACGCTATCATCGCTTACACTTCTACGCTTAAAGGCATCAGCAAGCTAGAAGTAAACCGTGAAGCGCTTCTTGCTGAACTAGACAAGAACTGGGAAGTACTAGCAGAGCCAGTACAAACAGTTATGCGTCGTTACGGCATCGAGAAGCCATACGAGAAGCTGAAAGAGCTAACTCGTGGTAAGCGTGTAGACGGCGAAGCAATGCGTAACTTCATCGACGGTCTTGAGCTTCCTGAGCACGAGAAAGCACGTCTGAAAGAGATGACGCCAGCGAACTATATCGGTCAAGCAATCGAGCTGACAGATAAGCTGTAATCCTCCTGTAACGACCAGATACCTAAAAGGTTGACGCGAAAGCGTCAACCTTTTTTAGTTAGGAGAGTTAGGTCGGGAGAAAATAATTTTAGTTATATGGAATGGATTATTAATTGAAGATCAGCCCCATTTGTTATGGCAGCTTTTGGAAGAACAAGGTTATTGTTCCTACTTCCACACCAAACTTTTTTATTTTCGTTAGATTGAAAACGTGTCTGTCATCCTGACGATAAAGCCAATCATCAAAAGCAACCGTCACTGATGAATCCTCCATTTGTAGCTCAAAGTCATATTGCCACTGTAGCGCATTGCCCTGCTCTTCCCCTGTTGCCACACCTATAATATCGTCTGCCTTACCTTCATAACGACCGTCTTCTAATCTAGTGATAACCCAAATTCGCTGGTCCACCTCTCCGTCATCAAACACGAAGTCTTCCACCAGCGTCAGCGTATCACCCGCTACAGTACCCACTATATCGACTTCAAAGCGACGCGTTTGCTGTCCGGTATAATCTTGCACCATCCCCCACGCCTTTATGTCGCCTTCGAAATAACCGAATACGTCAAAAGTCGGTTTAGAAGAGCGGTAATTATCAATGTCTGCGGAACATGCCGAAAGAAAAACAGCTGCCACTAAAGTCGCTGATTTAAAAATTCGTTTAAACACTATCTAACCTGCCCTATCAATTGTTTTCGGAGTTTCGGAAATTCTGTGTTGGGTGATAACCATATAGCCAAAAATGCATCGTTCATTCGTTCGTCTTCAATGATGCCAACGTTCTTTACTTGCACGTCCCCAACCTGCTTATAAAAAAGCTGACCAGATTTTCCATCTGTTAGATAAGTAAGCTCGTCACCTTTTTGAATATCAGGAAACATACGATCGAGCTCGCTGATCCAAGCTTTTCGATATGAGTCCGTAAAACCCAATTTCGCCCACTGCTCATCCGTCACATCAAGCAGCTGTTGCTTACTGATGTCTCTCTTGTAATTAATTTCCAACGCAAGGGGATGTGGCGATACGTCATCGCTTACGATGAACTTTCCATCAGGCGCTTTTAATCTTGAGTGATAAATATCGAAGATGAACCAAGTAAGTTGGGCTTCTCCAACAGTTTTCCATCCCTTCCAATTCGCAATGTTGCTAGCAGCTTCGCTGTTTCCAACAGGTTGAGCTTGCAGAGCAAAAGAGCCAGTTACTATTACCAACGCAAGCAGCCTAGTCAGTCTCTGAGTTAAGTCTCTCTTCAAGCTTTTCATTTCCGTACACCTTGAGTATCAAGAGCATCATGACGCACCATTCGACAAACAACATTGCCAGTGTAGCGCCAGTGCTAAATCCAAATTCAACGGCTTGGAGCTTATAGCCAGCAAAGTAGCTCGCTGTTCCTCCGAGTCCGCCTACTATTGATACGTAGGTTTTTGGGAAACGGTACAAAATTGACTTGAGTTGATAGGCATACCAGGCGAACAGAATCCAAAGGCACAAAAGCCAAAGGGGTAACCATTGAGTGGCAAACATGAAAATTGAAAATTGCTGATTTAATGTATCAAGCACGAGACCAATCGTGGCGATAACACCAATACTTTTGAGCGAAGATGCGTCAGTTTTCAAACAATATAGTAGGGTTGCCAAAGTAAGGAATAACGTCACCCATTGCCATTGATAGGTTCCAAGCACCGCTGCAAACCAGCAGAGTTGGAACCATGTCGAAGCAAGAAACACCTTCATAACGAACTACGGGCGTTGAAACGTCATGTGAACGGCACTGATCGTGCGAGCCAAAAAGCCACCTTCACAGTAGCTCAAATAGTAGCGCCACATACGCACAAAGCGGTCGTCGTAGCCAAACGAGCGCACTTCATTCTCTGCTCGATTAAAACGTAAGTGCCATTCGTTCAGCGTCTTGGCGTAGTCCAAACCAATATCGAACAAGTCTCGCGTCACTAAGTCACTGTACTTTGTTGTTGCTTGGGTTAGTGAGGTTACCGACGGTAAAAAACCACCCGGGAAAATGTACTTTTGGATAAAGTCGACGTTGTTACTGTAGTAATCGTAACGCTGATCGGCAATCGTAATCGCTTGAATCGCCATCAAGCCACCAGTCTTCAATAAAGACTCACAGACCTTAATGTACGAAGGCAGGAATTGTTTGCCCACAGCTTCAATCATTTCAATAGAAACGAGCTTGTCATAAGTGCCAGTTAAGTTACGGTAATCTTCTTTGAGTAGTGTGATTTTATCTTCTAAGCCACGCTCTTTGATTTTTTGCTCCGCATACGCGTGTTGCTCTTCAGATATCGTTGTTGTGGTGACCTGACAACCGTATTGTTCGGCCATGTAAATCGCCATAGCGCCCCACCCTGTGCCAATTTCAACAACATGATCAGTGGGCTTCAGCTCAAGTTGCTGACATAGACGATCCATTTTGTTGATTTGAGCCTGCTCTAGAGAGTCATCCGCATGATTGTAAAGCGCCGAAGAGTACAGCATATTGGTATCAAGGAACGCTTCGTATAGGTTGTTACCCAAGTCGTAATGCGCATGGATATTTTTACGTGAGTTCTCTTCAGAGTTTCTGTTTGACCAATGACTGAACTTGTACAGTATTTTAGTCAACCAACTGCCTTGCTCTTCGAGTTTATCTAGAGCACGCATGTTAAGGGCCATCAGTTTCATTAATGAGGTTAAATCGGGGCTATCCCACCACCCATCCATATAAGCCTCACCAGCAGCAATACTGCCGCCCTGCAAGATCCGTGAATAAAAGCCTGGATGTTTTACCTCTATAGTAGCGACAACAGGTTGACCACTGTACTCCCCATTTGGCGCACTAAAACGCTCGCTTCGCTCTGTCGTTTCCGTCTTAAAACTTTCAATAACTGTTAAGCAGCCGATTTCCATTTTTTGCAGACATTGAAAAATAACTCCGCGAGCCGCTTTTTGCGTTGTCGTCAATTTACGCGGCAATGTCATAGAACTAGTATTTAACATGCAGAATTCTCCTTGTGCTTTTTATTTTTTTTGTCTGTTTTTTCAGTATCGGCTTCTATTTCTTCATGCGTTGAATATTTAGGATGAGAATAAAAAGGTGCGCCTTTCACCCAAAGTTTTAATGCGTGCCAATAAATACCAACCATTACTTTTACCGTTTGTATTGGTGTAACGATCAAACACCTCAATAAGGTTTTACTTGAAAGTGGCTTGGCTTTCATAACCATGGTGGCATCAAAGTGTTTCTCTCCTTTGTGACATTCAAGATGAATATTCAACTTGTCTGTCAAAGGTTTAATTCTCCAGCGGTATAGTTGGTCAATCGGGTTGAATGGCGAAACATGAAATGCTTTATTTTGTTCCCAACCAAACTTTTCTTCTTCTTTATCTGCTGACACCACGTAGTAATGTCGTTCATTCCAAGGAGTGTTACTCACCTCTGCGAGGAGATACTTCCATTCTCCTTCCTTGTTATAAACGTAGTAGAAATTAACGGGGCTGAAATAAAGTCCTAGATAACGCAAGTGACAGACTGCGACTACCTTGCCAGTACAGCGAACACCTGTCAGTTCTTCAATTTTGCTGTGCACTGCCGACTTGACGCTACCTTCACCAATGTAATCACTGCGTTTGAAGCGTGCCCAATGCCACCAACGCGAACCAAAACCCCATACTTTTTTCTCTAAAGCATCGAGCTCGTCTACATCGATGGCGGGCATAAATAAAGAGTAGTTCAACTCATGATTCACAGGCGTGAATCGACGGTGACGAACGTTGCCTATAAACAATCGGCTGTTCATTTGGCTATCCATATCACGCTGCGCCTTTTTCGAAAGGAACCACATTTTGTTCGCGGTACTTTTCTTCTATTTCTTTCACAACATCAAGCGCGCTACGCACGCCATCTTCATGAAAACCGTTGTACCAATAAGCGCCGCAGAACCAGGTACTTTGTTTGCCCTGTATCTCATCTTTGCGCTGCTGCGCTGCAATAGACTCAGTGGTGAATACTGGATGATGATAAGTGAACGAACGCAAGACTTTATTTGAGTTAATTTGCTCAGTACTGTTCAACGTTACACAAAACGTGTGCTCTGATTGAATATGTTGAAGAATGTTCATGTTATAAGTGAGCGAAGGGAGGCGTTGCTGTTCCTCTTCACTGCCTTCCAATAGGTAGTTCCATGATGCCCATGCTGCCTTACGTTTTGGTAGTACGGCAGAGTCGGTATGAAGAACAACTTCATTTGCTTGGTATGTCATATCCCCCAAGATTTTCTGCTCAATTGGGCTAATATCCTCTAGCATTCTCATTGCTTGATCACTGTGACAAGCTAAGATAACGTCATCAAACCAATGCGTTTCTCCGCGAACTTGAACGCCAACCCCTTTTTCGTTGCGAACCACTTTTTCGACAGGACTATTAAGACGAATACTCTCGGCAAAGCCTTTGGTCAATGGTGGAATGTATGAACGTGAACCTCCTTTAATCACATACCATTGTGGCCGGTTAGTCACATCTAGCAGACCGTGGTTGAGGAAGAAACGTAAGAAGAACATAAGAGGGAATGCGCGCATGTCAGCTAAAGTCGACGACCAAATCGCAGCACCCATCGGTAATATGTAGTTATCGGTAAAGAAAGCACTGAATTTGTGTTCATCAAGGAACTCACCTAACGTCTGAGAGTGCGTGGATTGCTCGCTAGCGAAGCGCTTGGCAAGTTTATTGAAACGAAGTATCTCGAAGATAAATCGATAAAATTTAGGGTTTGCCCAGTTACGTTTTTGAGCAAACAATGTCGACACTGTGTGGCCGTTGTACTCTAGTCCGTTCCCATCATTTCTGACACTGAAGCTCATTTGAGTCGGCAGACCTTCAACGCCAATCTCGCTCATCATTTTAATGAAATTAGGGTACGTACGATCGTTATAGACGATGAACCCAGTGTCTATCGCGTATTCTCTACCATCAAGGCTCACATCAACGGTTGCAGTATGGCCACCAATGTAATCGTTCGCTTCAAATAGCGTTACATCATATTCTTTATGCAAGTAATAACCACAAGTAAGGCCAGAGATTCCCGTTCCCACAATCGCTATCTTCTTTCTTCCTGCTGTTTTCATTTTTATTCCTTTTTATGATACGAGTTTAGCAGTTAGGCGAGCTTGCCAACTGTATGGAAGTAACGAGATAAAACGTAAAATACTGGTAAATCTCGCTGGGAAATAGATATAGGTCTTGTTGGCGGCTAACTGCTTCCTGATAGAGTCCGACGCTTGCTGAGTAGAAATGATCATTGGCATTTCGAAGTCGTTTTTGTCAGTCAACGGCGTTTCAACAAAACCAGGAAACACCGTTACCACATTGATCCCTTTCTTTTTCAAGTCGACGGCGAGCGTGCGTGCAAAATAACTGACTGCCGCTTTGGATGCGCCGTAAGCTTCAGCACGAGGCAGTGCCACTTCTGATGCGATAGAGCCAACAATAACAATGCGGTGCCCTCTCTCTAAATGCACTTGGCAGCCTTCAACGCAGTTGGCAACACCGACAACATTTACGTTCATCACACGCGCCATGAGTTTCGCGTCGACCACTCCCTCATCCATGTACTCACAATCGCCTGCGTTAAAAACCCATGTGTTTGGCGTAAAGGGCAAATTAGAGAGCGCCTGCTGAGTTTCCTCATAATTTGTCACATCAAACTGCAATGTATGAATTTTGGAAGAAACTGCCTCCAGTTCTGCAAGAACATCTTGATTCCGACCACAAGCAATCACATTCCATTCTGAGGTCGCGTAATCTAGGGCAAGCTGTCTTCCTATTCCGGAGGTGGCGCCTGTGATTAAAATGGTGTTGTTCATTGTCCTAACCTCTGCTTGATGGTTTTAACGACTGAACCAAGTAATGGTAAATGCTCATAGAGCATCTCTCCGAGATCAAAATAGTCTCGGTGATAAATGACCTGACCTTCGCTAAATTTGAGGTGCGAAACACCATTGACGAGAATAGGCGCACCCTTCTGAAGTTTGGGATGCTGAAGGTCCATTGTCCAAGTTAGGAAGCCTGTATCTCCGACTTGTTGATGCTCATGGATTACAAAATCACAACTGATGACGTTGGCATATAATGAGGTGAAATAATCCGAAAGTGCTGGCCATCCTTCTAAACGATGCGCTGCGTCCTCAAATACTACATCTTGGTGATATATATCCTTAAGCAGATGTAAGTTCGCTTTGTTGAGCTTTTGATAGATATTGCCAACAGACTGTATGTCCATTTTTTACTCCTACACGCCCATTAAGTTGTACAAAATTATTATATGTACAAGATAGTTCATTCCTCCAAAGTTGTACAAAAATAATTTTGTATAACTTTATTTCTGTAAGTAGTACGTGATGAAGTTCGCACGCGATCAATCGGCGAAAAAAAAGGCTTGGTCAAAACCAAGCCTTTTCA
This sequence comes from Vibrio sp. Vb0667, assembly GCF_033391095.1. Taxonomy (NCBI): domain Bacteria; kingdom Pseudomonadati; phylum Pseudomonadota; class Gammaproteobacteria; order Vibrionales; family Vibrionaceae; genus Vibrio; species Vibrio sp. Vb0667. The sequence goes on from NZ_JAWPOL010000020.1 coordinate 80,609, forward strand.
GCAGATTAACAATTATTTAAGTAGGAACAATTAGTATTGCTGGCCTCGCAACGCTGCAATACGTTTATCTAGCGGAGGGTGGCTCATTAGTAGCTCAGTCAGCGACTGCTTGCCATTGATACCAAACGCCATCATGGTGCCATCCAGTTGAGATTCATGACTCACCTTCAAACGCTCTAGAGCCGCAATCATTTTTTCTTTGCCAACGAGGCGCGCAGCACCTGCGTCCGCGTGGAATTCGCGATGACGGCTGTACCACATAGTCAAGAAGCTAGCTAGGAAACCAAATACCAGTTCAAGCACCATGGATACGCCAAAGTAAACCATCATATTTGTACCTTGGCCTTCTTCATCATCGTTCGATGCCACGATATTGGCAATAAAGCGTGATAGGAAGATAACAAACGTGTTCACGACACCTTGCATCAACGTCATCGTGACCATATCACCATTTGCAATATGGCTCACTTCGTGTGCAAGTACTGCCTCTGCCTCATCACGAGTCATATTGTGTAAAAGACCGGTAGAAACTGCGACAAGAGAGTCATCTCGTTTTGCACCTGTCGCAAATGCATTGATGTCTGGTGAATCATAAATAGCCACCGTTGGCATACCAATACCCACTTGTTGAGCTTGACGACCCACAGTTTCGACTAACCAATGCTCCGTTTCGTTGCGCGGGCTTTCAATGACCATACCACCAACCGAGCGTAGCGCCATACCCTTTGACATCATCAACGAAATAAATGCGCCACCAAAACCAAATACAGCAGCCATTACAAGTAAACCTGACAGACTGCCTGGTTGCATTCCAGTTACAGCGTAAACAATATTCAGAACAACACTAAGCACTAGCACGACAGCTAGGTTAGTTGCTAGGAATAACATAATTCGCTTCATTACTTTTCTCCGAGGAAGCTTATCGTTTTTTTAAAACGGATTGTTATA
>NZ_JAWPOL010000210.1:0-1298 GCF_033391095.1 Vibrio sp. Vb0667
TCTTTGAAGGTGGTAAACTCTTGCGCGCGAGCAACAGGAATCGTGGTGTTGCGCGGAATGATTTTCTCAACCAACCCACCCATGGTTTCAATACCCAATGATAATGGAATCACGTCAAGCAGCAGCATTTCAGAGTCAGGTTTGTTACCAGCAAGAATATCTGCTTGGATGCCCGCACCAATAGCCACCACTTCATCAGGGTTGATGCTAGTGAGTGGTGTGCGGCCAAAGAATTCGCCTACCATTTCACGGACAAGCAAGGTACGAGTTGAGCCACCAACCATCACCACTTCAAGTACTTCCTCCGCTTCTACGTCAGCATCTTTCAGTGCACGACGACAAGACATCAGAGTTTTCTTCACGAGTGGGCGAATCAGGTCTTCGAACTGCTCGCGTGTTACAGTGCCTTTCCAGCCAAACACGTCAACTTCCACGCTGTCTTGCTCAGAGAAAGCAATTTTGGTCGCCGTTGCAATGTTCAGTAATGCACGGTTTTTCTCAGCAGAAAGCGGCGCTTCTAGGCCAGCTTGCTCCATTAGGTAATCCGCTAATAGATGGTCAAAATCATCACCGCCTAGTGCAGAGTCACCGCCTGTTGCTAATACTTCAAATACGCCTTTCGATAAACGTAGGATAGAGATATCGAACGTACCGCCACCTAAATCGTAAACGGCAATCACGCCCTCTTGACCTGAATCCAGACCGTAGGCAATCGCCGCTGCGGTTGGCTCATTAAGAAGACGCAGTACATGTAAACCCGCTAGCTTAGCCGCATCTTTCGTGCCCGCGCGTTGCGCGTCATCGAAGTACGCAGGAACGGTAATTACCACGCCCGCAAGCTCTCCACCTAGAGTTTCTTCTGCGCGTTTACCTAGCGCTTTTAGAATATCTGCAGAAACTTCAATCGGGTTTTTATCCCCTTGAGCAGTTTGCAGTACTGGTAAGCCATTATCACTCTCTTTAAAACGGTAAGGTAATGATGGGTAGCGAGATTGAATGTCTTTTAGCGAGCGGCCAATCAAGCGTTTCACTGAGATAATGGTGTTCTCAGGTTCAAACTCTGCTTTGGCTTTCGCATCGTAACCAACCACTGTTGATTCTGCTGAGTAATTCACCACCGATGGCAAAATGCTACGACCTTGCTCATCATTTAATGTGGTGGCATCGCCACTGCGTACAGAAGCGACCAAAGAGTTGGTAGTACCTAAGTCGATACCAGCCGCTAACTTATGCTCATGAGGTGCCGAGCTTTGGCCCGGTTCTGCGATTTGAAGTAGTGCCATGATAGGTCCTTGTCA
>NZ_JAWPOL010000211.1:0-1297 GCF_033391095.1 Vibrio sp. Vb0667
CATTGGGATGAACTGCAACATCTCGACCTGCCTGAGTTCGAAAAAGACGTTGCGGCCCTACTCTACCTTTCTGATCGACTAGACTTCATGCGTGCGCGCTATGTAATGAACTGCCACTGTGACATTGTCACTTTGCATGAGGAGTTGATTGCAGAATGTGTATTGGCGAATGCTGGCACCTTATTTAATCCAGCCATGTGCGAAGCCATGGTTAAGCTCATCATGACCGACGGATTTTGGTTCGCGATGGAATCAGAAAACATCGAAACCATTGGTCTGAATTTTAAGAGCATTGATTGGTTACAAAAACAGTTAACCATTTGGGACATGAACAGCCTTGGATTATTTCTGGCGCGCATTGTCGATGCGAAAAGCCCATTTACTTATCAACACTCGCAAAAAGTTGCTGAGTTGTCGCGCTATTTGGCGGGCAAATTAGGACTCGATGAACACGACCAAGAAATGCTGTTTATTGCCGGTTTGGTTCACGACATAGGTAAGCTAAAGACGCCGGATGAAATTCTACATAAGGAAGGCGCGCTCAGTAAGCAGGAATACACGAGAATCAAACGACATACGATAGATACTCAACTTGCGCTGCATAAGGTGTTCCCAAACGCCAAAATCGCAGAATGGGCTTCAAATCACCATGAACGCTTGGACGGCTCTGGCTACCCTTACCATAAAACAGCAGAAGAACTCGACATCCCTTCTCGCATTATTGCCGTTGCCGATGTGTTTCAGGCACTATCGCAAGATCGCCCTTATCGAGGACGAATGAGCCAAACACAAATTGCAGAGATCATGGATGACCTAATTGAGCAGAATAAACTCTGCGCTCACGTCTATGAGGTTTTAGAGCAGAATATGACGGCTTGCTACAACATATCTATTTGCCACTAAAGCCGATTTACGGACATTAAAAAGGGCGCATCACGCGCCCTTTTTAGTATTTAGTGTCTAGATGTTAACTCGCGATATCCAGAAGGTTATCTCTCACACCATTAATTCTGAACCAGCCTGCGATACTGAAACGTTGCGCGTTAGTTGGCAACACTTCATGAGGAAACTGTTCAGATAAGAACACCAGTAGACGCCCCCCACGAGGCGGTATTGTTGCGATTTCTTTGTCATTGAGGTCATAGACGACCAGTTCGCCCGCGTCCTCTTCACTCCAAGATTCATTCATGTAGAACACCGTGGTTAAGCGACGGTTTTCGTTCCCTTTAAAGCAATCAAGGTGTTTTTGGTAAAAATCGCCTTTTTCGTACTTAGCAAAGTGCGCTTCATACTCAAA
>NZ_JAWPOL010000212.1:0-1297 GCF_033391095.1 Vibrio sp. Vb0667
AACCGCTAAAATCCACCCGGCAGCGGTGGTAGAAGAAGGCGCAAAAATTGGCGCTAACGTGACGGTTGGTCCTTTTACCTACATCACCTCAACGGTGGAGATTGGTGAAGGTACTGAAGTCATGTCTCACGTAGTAATCAAAGGCCATACCAAAATTGGTAAAGATAACCGTATTTTCCCACATGCAGTGATTGGTGAAGAAAACCAGGACAAGAAGTATGGTGGCGAAGATACAACCGTGGTTATCGGTGACCGTAATGTGATTCGCGAAGCGGTTCAGGTTCATCGTGGTACTGTGCAAGACAAAGCGACAACAGTGATTGGCGACGACAACCTACTTTGCGTGAATGCGCACATCGCGCATGACGTCGTAGTAGGCAACCATACTCACATTGGTAACAATGCGATTCTAGGTGGCCATGTAACAGTAGAAGATCACGCTGGTGTAATGGCACTTTCTGCTATTCACCCATTCTGTACGGTAGGCGCTTATGCATACGTTGGTGGTTGTTCTGCGGTTGTTCAGGACGTACCTGCTTACGTACTTGCTCAAGGTAACCATGCTACGCCGTTTGGGTTGAACCTAGTTGGCTTGAAGCGCAATGGTTTTGAGAAACCAGAAATTCGAGCACTACAAAAAGCGTACAAAGAAATTTACCGCTCTGGTAAAACGCTAGAAGAAGTGAAACCGATTCTTGCAGAAATGGCACAAGAATGGCCTGCAGTGAAGCGTTTTTCTGACATTCTAGAAACAACGGAACGTGGTATCATTCGTTAATTCGCGAATGAATCAATAAGTGGAAAAGATCGCGCCCAATTAGGGCTGCGGTCTTTTTGTGTTTTATGGATAAGGAATCCCTTATCCATAGTACATAGGGCGAAATCGATATGGAAAAACCATTACGTATTGGCATCATTGCTGGCGAGTTATCTGGTGACACGCTAGGGGAAGGCTTTATCAAGGCAGTGAAAGAACGATACCCGAATGCAGAGTTCGTTGGCATCGGTGGGCCAAAGATGATCGCGCAAGGCTGTGAATCTCTTTTTGATATGGAAGAGTTAGCTGTAATGGGTTTAGTTGAAGTGCTTGGACGATTACCTCGTTTGTTAAAAGTAAAAGCTGAGCTTGTTAAGTACTTCACCCAGAACCCGCCAGATGTTTTTGTCGGTATTGATGCGCCAGATTTTAACTTGCGTCTAGAGTTAGATTTAAAGCAAGCAGGCATTAAAACCGTGCACGACGTGAGCCCTTCAGTATGGGCGTGGCGTCAAAAGCGTATCTTCAAAATCGAGGCTG
>NZ_JAWPOL010000213.1:0-1296 GCF_033391095.1 Vibrio sp. Vb0667
CAACCTTACGGGCTCAAGCGGTGCATTGCGTGTTTACGCGGAATACTTGGCGCAGCGAATTCCTGAGCGTTTGGAGTTGCCTTGGCCTAAAGAAGTGACGACGCTTGGCTTTAAACCGACCTCCAACGGTGGTTTAGAGATGAATTGCCGCAGCGATTACAAACTTCCAGTATGGGATAAAACGGGTCAAATCAAACAACAGTGTGAGAAAAAATCTAACTGGTTGAATAGTTTGTTTGATTGGTAGGATCTCCAAATCAACAACATGGACTTGTTTCACTGGTCAATTCTTAGTACATATTAGTGATCAAGTATTCAGTAAAGGAAGAAGTGGATGTTCAAAACGCTGTCATCAAGCCCGATGTCGCGCTATTTCGCGTTGTGGGTAAGTTTGTTTTTGATAGCCACTCCTTCTGTTGCTCAAGTCAAAAATGAGGATACTCCGACTCGTCCTAAAGTCGCGGTTGTTCTCGCTGGTGGCGGCGCAAAAGGTGCTGCCCACATTGGTGTCCTCAAGGCTCTAGAAGAAATGCACATTCCTGTCGATATCATCACAGGGACAAGCATGGGAGCTTATGTTGGCGGTTTGTACGCGACAGGCATGAGCGCCGATGAAATCGAAAGTTTTATCTATTCTGTTGATTGGAACAGTGGTTATCGTGATCGCGTCGATCGCAGTCAGCGTCGCGTTCGTGACAAAGAGTATGAAGACCGCTATCAAATCACGACCGATCTTGGTTTGCGGTTCGGCGAGGTTCGTGCTCCAACTGGTGTGGTTCAAGGGCAAAACATGTTGCGTGTGTTGCGCGAGACCACAGGCAACCTCGGACGTTTTGACTCCTTTGATGAGCTTGCCATTCCTTACCGTTCCGTTGCGACAGATATTTTAGAACTGGACGAAGTGGTGATCGGCAACGGTTATTTAGTTGATGCCATGATGGCCAGTATGTCTGTACCCGGCGCACTCCCTCCGTATAAGTTAAATGGCCACATGCTTGTTGACGGTGGCGTGGTCAACAACATGCCAGTGGATGTTGCGCGTGCGATGGGCGCGGATGTGGTTATCGCGGTAGACATCAGTACCGACTACAAAACCGAAGATGATTTTACTGGGCTGTTTACCGTTGCAGACCAACTCTCCAACTATCTGGTGCGTCGCAGTACCCAGCAGCAAGTCGAAACCCTGCAAGAACACGATGTTTACATTCGTCCCAATGTCGGCCAAATGGAAACCGTTGAGTTCGACAAAATGCCTTGGGCTTTTCAATCTGGTTATGACATCACCAAAGAAATGGA
>NZ_JAWPOL010000214.1:0-1291 GCF_033391095.1 Vibrio sp. Vb0667
AAACCAAAGCGCATCGCTGTTGCAGGAATCAATTGCCATAATCCCGCGGCGTTGGCGTGAGAAACGGCTTTTGCGTTGTAAGAAGATTCTAGCATTGGCACCAAAACGAGACTTTTGGGCAGTGACTTGTTTTTGAGTTGCTTAAAGATGTGGTCGAGAAGTGGATTGACGGAAGTGAGACGTTGGTCGATTTGTAATTTATAAGGCGCAAGAACCTGATACTGCTGCTCTATATCAGTAGTATTGGGCTTTGCCTGGCAAAGAAAAGAAGTGCTGAACAACAAACAGGCAGAAATAAAAAGGCCTACAGTATCCAGCCGAGATGGCGGCTGAATCTGTAGGCAAGACGACCATCGTTTAAAACGATTTATCTTCATAAGTGTGTTGCACAGGTTGTTTGAGTTGACTGACTAACTCATGGAACGCAGCAGAGCTTTGGCCATTGCTCTGGTTGTATTGTTGGCACTGCTTGATGAGTGTCTCCAATAACGTCCACTGTTTTCTCGCTTGCGCACCAATCTTGGCAGGCAAAGCGTTGAAAATTCTTGTTACGCTGGAGTCATTACACGGTAACCCCAGCTCACGCATGCATTGGCTTCTTTCATTAGAAGAGCGGCTCAGCTTATTGAGTATTGGTGTTTGTTGCTGAACGTTGGTGTTCAGTGCCTCACCATCAAACTTCAGATACAACGCCTTTTGTTGTTGAAGTAGGGTCAATAATTGCTGATACAGTTTGATGTCTTCAGAAATTGAACGAACAAAATACTGAATTCGCTGCGATGCCGCGCTTGCCATGGGTGTATTCCTAATGCTGTGCTTTTACTCGTGACCAGTATGGAATTGCATAATTGCCTTAGATAGCGCTTTTGTATCTAGGCTCAATTCGCCGCGTGCTAGCGCGTTACGAACTTGCTCAACTTTTTCCATATCGACGTCTGGTAGCGATTTCATTTCTCCTTGGGCACGATCAATTGCTGCTGTGTTTGCTTGAAACGCAGGCTCGCTTACCTTGGTTTGTTCCATTGTTTCAACAGGCTTTTTGCTTGCTTGTTGGAAATTTGTTTGTGGGACATGACCGCCCGCGACTTTGTCGATTTTCATGCTGTGGTCCTCATCATCATGTTCTAAATCCAATAGGCGACAAGGATGTGGTGAACATTAAATTTTATTTTTGTACTCGATACTCACGCGATGTGACGAGAGGCAAAATTGAAAAATGTTACGTTGAGTCCAAAATCAAAACTGAGGATGAACTTGGTTTCTTCCTGTCACAACCGCTCGAATGACTCTT
>NZ_JAWPOL010000215.1:0-1288 GCF_033391095.1 Vibrio sp. Vb0667
GCTCATTAGTAAGTTGTTGGGTACAGGAGCACTGTAGCGAACCTTGCACCAACATAGAGTGATCACAATCACATTGATAAAATGTAATAAATCTACAATTTCAAATTAAAACGGTTTTGATCACATTATTCGGGAAAACTTATCATTTCGTTGCATAACAACAAGTCCGACGGCTCAGATTGCATTCACAAAACTTATAGTGCTCACAGAAACATAAAAACCCGAGACGAGAAACGCCTCGGGTTAAATATAGAGCAACTTTGAGAATAGCGTTATTGCACTTGTTTAGATTCAAAACGCAGAAGTCGTAGCGCATTGAGTGTCACTAACGCAGTCGCCCCACTGTCTGCCAAGACCGCAACCCAAAGCCCAGTGATACCCAATAAACTGGTGACTAAGAACACGCCTTTTAAGCCAAGCGCCAATGCCACGTTTTGACGAATGTTATTGAGCGTCGCACGTGATAATTCAATCATTGCTGGCAATTCAACCAAGCGGTTGTGCGTTAGTGCCGCATCAGCAGTTTCTAATGCGACGTCAGTACCTCCGCCCATCGCGATACCAATGCTAGAAGCTTTCATCGCAGGTGCGTCGTTAATACCATCACCAACCATCGCAACCGTGTGCTCAGTAGAAAGTTGTTCCACATAACGCACTTTATCGGCAGGCAACAAGCTCGCTTTGTAATCCAAACCAATTTGATGGGCTATCGCTTCTGCACTGCGTGGGTTGTCCCCCGTCAACATCACAGAACTCACACCCAACATTTTCAGCGTGGCGATTGCCTGTTGAGCATCTTGACGAAGAGTATCTTGCCACGCGAACACGCCAATAACTTCGTAATCGTGACGAACGATAACCACGGTTTTGCCTTGTTCTTCCAGTTCAATAACACGTTGTTCTACTTTCGAAGAAACAGGGAAGTCCGCTTTTGATGGCGCAATAACTTGCACTAATTTACCGTTCACCAAACCTGTTACACCAGAGCCGACTTGAGCAGTTTTATCACTTGCCTCAGGAATCGAAACGCCTTGTTCTTCAGCCCGCTTCACTAATGAAACCGCTAAAGGATGGCTTGAGCCCATCTCGATAGAAGCCGTTAAACTCAGTAGTGTTTCTTCTGTTACATCATAAGTCACCACGTCCGTTACTTGCGGTTTACCTTGTGTCAACGTGCCTGTTTTATCAAACGCGACCGACTCCACTTTGCCAAGCAACTCAAGCGCTGCCCCACCTTTGATCAATGCACCACGGCGTGCCGCAGCAGCCAGACCCGACGTAATCGCAG
>NZ_JAWPOL010000216.1:0-1287 GCF_033391095.1 Vibrio sp. Vb0667
GGTCCATTGTTGGTATCCAGCGACACCACTTTATCGTCGCCTTCGAACGTGTCGTTACCTAAGACCTTGATGATGGTTGGCGTGTCTTCCACAACCGTCGCTTTGTCTGCCACAATGTCCGCTACAGGCGCAACTGTGAAGTTTACGGTTTGGCTAATGCTTTCACCGCTTGGATCAGTAGCAGTAAACGTTAGGGTTTCTGAGCCGTTCCAGTCTGCTGTTGGTGAAATGGTCGCGATGCCATTTTCAATCGAAACCAACACGTTGCTATTGCCAGACACTGAGAAGTTCAGCGCGGAGTCGCTATCTTTAAATGCGTCGTTTAAATCAATCGTGTAGGTCGCAAAGTCTTCCGATAACTCTTGATCTGCAATGGCATTTTCAACAGTCGGTGCATCGTTAACACGATTCACAATCAAACTATCACTGTCGTTAGCTGTTGGATTAACACCATCCGATACTGACGCGCTAATAGTTAGGTCTTTAAGGTTGAGTTCATCGTTGTTAACTGCGTCAACACCCGCTTGAGTCAACTTGACTTCATTGCCAACCAACACGAAGTAGCCGTTTGAGTTGTTTTCTAAAGAAACGGTTAATTGGTCTTCAGGCGTGTCAGTATCGCGAACCGTTAAGGTTGCGACTACCGTATCAGTGCTCACTGCATCTTCAGTGATGCTCTCTACTGCATCAACCTTGATGGTTGGCGCATCGTTCACTGGATTTACTGTAACAGTTACTTTCGCTTCGTCGGTCAATTGACCGTCCGTTACGGTGTAGGTGATTTCAGCCTGGCCATTGAAGTTTTCTGCCGGAGTGAAAACAAGTTTGCCATTCACCACTTCAACCGTACCCTGCTCTTTAGGAACAGAGGCTGATTCAATACTCAGCTTATCGCCATCCACGTCGGTGTCGTTAGTCAGTACATCAATGGTAACTGCGGTGTCTTCTTGTATAGATGTGGTGTCATCAACGGCAACAGGACTGTCATTTACAGGCGTAACCGTAACAGTCACTTTCGCTTCGTCCGTCAAATCGCCATCAGTTACGATATAAGTGATGGTTGCTTCACCGTTGAAGTTCTCAGCTGGCGTGAACACCAGTTTGCCGTCGACAATGCCAACTGAGCCTTGCTCTGAAGGAACTGATGCTGATTGAATACTGAGTACGTCACCTTCAACATCACTATCATTGACTAAAACATCAATCGTAACAGCGGTGTCTTCTTCTGTCGTAATTACATCATTTTCTGCGTTTGGCGCATCATTGATAGGAAGAATATCGAGATTT
>NZ_JAWPOL010000217.1:0-1285 GCF_033391095.1 Vibrio sp. Vb0667
GTTGTTGCAACGCATGTCTGTGGTCGACTTTACGTTTGGTGGCATTGCCAACCCGATTGCAGGGATCGTCTCTGGGTTATTGCTGTTGGGTGAAAACTTTACCCCACTCCAATACAGCTTGATGGTGGGCATGATTGTGATGTCTTTACTGCCTCAAATTTTAACGTCGTTGCGCGCAAGAAAAGAAGTAATAACGGTTTAAGTAATCATCCCCCATCATATTCAAGAGAACGCCCGATTTTGTATCGGGCGTTTTGTTATTCAATACGATCAACTCGCTCTGAGCTGGGCTTGTTTTCGATAAGCAAGCGGTGTGGCACCATATTCTTTTCTGAAACAAGACCCAAAATAAGAAGCATGATTAAAACCACACAGCTCAGCTATTGCACTGACACTCGCGTCGCTGTTGCACACCATTTGTTGTGCTGTATCTAGTCGTGCAGCCTGCAGCACGTCAGTAAACGTCGTCCCTTCCTTGTTCAACTTTCTTTTTACCGTCGACTCACTCATGTAAACCAGTTTCGCAATTTCTTTAAGCGTCCACGGCTTCGTTAGATCTTTAGAAATCAGCGCGCGAATACGTGAAGACAACGAAGAATATGAACGAGTTTCTGCCTGACTGGCGCTCTGCTCAAAGTGCATCAACAAATACAAAAGCATGCTGTTGATATCGAGCAATTCATCGTTTGAACGGTTACCACAGCCCTTTTTCACCATTGCTTTTAATGCTGAGTAAATATCCACGATTCCCGGACGTAAAGTGAAACTCACCGCCACATTCCCCGAGAACACGCCATCGCAAAGCTCGCGGAAGTTCAACTGTTGATTGAGTTTCTCGATGAAACACGCAGCCAGTCTGAAACCCGAAATATTGGCATTTTCTACGAACGAATTGATGGCGAGTTGCCCTTTGAAATCCGCGCCAATAGCGACCAAACAAGGTGGGTCGATAAGCTGTTTAATGCCTTTAGAATCACATAACTCCAAAGCACAGTTATGGTTTAAGACAATGTAAAAATCCGTCGAGCTAATATCAAACTTTTGATTTATCGGACAGTGTTGCACCTGCCCGTCAAGAACCTCAATCAAAGCCTTCATTTACATTTCCAAAATGAGTGTCAACGCTATCTTGAAACGATATGAACAAAGTGCGTGAATGTTAGTTCTCGCGGTCAGAGAGTCAATTTGATATTTTTTAATCAGCGTTCAGAAATACTGAACGCTGAAATCGGTTAGCTAACCAGAGTAATTTCGACTCTTTCTTTTCCTTTACCAACGTTTTTAC
>NZ_JAWPOL010000218.1:0-1282 GCF_033391095.1 Vibrio sp. Vb0667
CCTCTTCAGTGCGAAGGTACTGCTGCGGGCTGTAATTTTTTGGTCGGCGTGGATCTTCTAGTGTGTAACCATCATGAATCGCAACACGAATCTCATGCGCATCGAAAAGGTCTGCACTTAGGAAAACCACTTCGTTTGTCGCGACCACGGGCAAGTCATGTTGCTCAGCGAGATCGATGGCAAAGTGCAAGTACGTCTCTTCATCCGGACGGCCTGTACGAATCAATTCTAGATAGAAACGGTCCGGGAAATGCTGTTTGTAAAACTCTACACAGCTTTCAACCAGTTTACGGTTACCTTTAAGCAGCGCTTTGCCGATATCGCCATTTTTAGCACCAGATAGAACGATTAAGCCTTCTGACATCTCGGCCAGCCACGCCCTATCAATCACAGGTTGGTGCTGAACGTGGCCACGTAAGTACGCTTTGGAAATCAGTAACGTGAGGTTCTTGTAACCTGCATTGTCGGCAGCAAGTACTGTCAGCTGGGTCAGTTCTTCACCAAATTCATCAGATTGCATTTTGAAATCTGCACCGATGATCGGTTTAACGCCGGAGCCATGCGCTGTGCCATAAAACTTCACCAAACCACATAAGTTGGTGAAGTCGGTCAAAGCCATGGCAGGCATACCAAGCTCGGCGACTTTCTTGACTATCGGTGGAACTTTATTGATACCATCCACCATCGAGAAATCACTGTGAATACGAAGGTGGACGAACTTGGGATCTGACATTAACAGGTACCGTGTAACTCTATTTTGTTTGGGATTCTAACCTAAAGGGGGCTGGGTTTATAACACCAATCCGCCCAATTTATTAATCTAAGCCTAAAGCTTTCTTTACAGGTTTGAAGCTCTTACGGTGCTCACTTATCACACCATGTTGCTCAATTGCTTCAAAGTGCGCTTTGGTTGGATAACCTTTGTGCTTCGCAAAGCCGAATTGCGGATATTGTTTATCCAGCTCTTCCATCTCTTGGTCGCGCACAACTTTAGCAATGATGGAAGCGGCACTGATTTCAGCCACTCTTAAATCGCCTTTCACCACAGCTTGAGAATCCATCGGTAGCTCAGGGCAACGATTACCATCGATCAGCACTAAATCTGGCTGTACCTTCAGTCCCGCAATCGCACGTTGCATGGCAACCATGGTAGCTTGCAGAATATTCAGTTCATCAATCTCTTCGGGAGAGCAACGGCCTACCGCCCACGCTAGCGCTTTTTCTTTGATTTCAGGAAGCAGTGCCAGACGCTTTTTCTCGCTCAGCTTCTTAGAGTCATTCA
>NZ_JAWPOL010000219.1:0-1279 GCF_033391095.1 Vibrio sp. Vb0667
AGTGTCGATGTTATTGTTTTTAAAACCAAAAGTGACTATTCAACCTACTCCAGCTTCCTTTTTGATAACACAACCAACAACGGCGGACAGTTCCTTGAGCGAGACCCATCAAAACAAGGAAATGTACCTCGATTCGTCGCTTATCAAAACGGATGGGACGACGACTTTTCGATTCTAAACTTAGAGCACGAATATGTGCATTATTTAGATGGTCGATTCAACCAATACGGTGACTTCCACGACACAATGCGCGAAGGCAGTATCGTGTGGTGGTTGGAAGGTTTTGCTGAATACATGTATTACAAAGAGGGCTACAATGCTGCTCTAGTACTTGGCAAAGAAAAGACGCACACATTGGCAGACGTGTTCAGTACGAACTACAGCGACGGTTTAAACCGTGTGTACCGCTGGGGCTACTTAGCTGTGCGCTTCATGATAGAGAAACACCCTGAAAACGTTACTGAACTGTTAGGTTACTCGCGTACCGGCCAATACAAAGAGTGGGTAAAACTGCTTGAACGATTAGGGCCTGCTTACAATACCGAGTTTCATTCGTGGCTGGATGAGGTGACGAAAGACATTGACGATTCGGATATTTCTCAGCCAAAACCGAAAGAGAAGCCTAAGAAAATCGAACTCAATACCAGCATCCAAGTAAGCGGTAAAAAGTTCTCTGAAACGCTCTTCTTTGTCGATGTTTCAGAAAGTTATAATCAACTGGAAGTGTCTATCTCCGGCACTGGTGATGCCGATCTATACGCTTGTTACGACAAAGTATGCCACTACTTCGAGTACGAATGGTCGAACTACACCCATGGTAGTAACGAAACGATTTCAATCCCAAAAAATGAAGACGGGTCGATCAAAATGGGACAATACTATTTCAGTATCAGTGGTCGTGAAGAATTCGACGTAGAACTGTCTGTTGTTGCGAAATAAATTGCTATCATCGTTCATTAGGCACCTGTTTTCTCGATGGTGCTTAATGAACATTAAATATTATTTATAGAGGTATTATAATTCTTAATTTCCTGACGTAATAACTTTAGATATAGAATATGAAACGATGTTTAAGTGTGAGTCAAACATAGTAATAGTAAACGGATAAAGTGGATAATATGAAAAGGAATATGCCTTACCTACCTAGCTTCAAATTGACTGACTTTGATATAAAAACGTTAGTACAACCTATCCTCTGTCCTAGAAGCCAAGAAATTCAATATTACGAAACTTTGTCTAAGATAAGCACTTTTGATAAAAGCAACATAAACAACGATGT
>NZ_JAWPOL010000021.1:0-73834 GCF_033391095.1 Vibrio sp. Vb0667
TCAGAAGTGAAACGAAATAGCGCCGATGGTAGTGTGGGGCTTCCCCATGTGAGAGTAGGACATCGCCAGGCTTTAAATTTAAGAAGCCCGCTCGAAAGAGCGGGCTTTTTTGCATCTATAGAGTTTTAAAATTAGCCCACTTTATACCTAAAAAGTGTTCATCTAAGGTGCGATATACTTGCTCTCTGCAACCTTCCAAAAGGCTTTAACAAGCGGATTCTCCAGCTGAGTTTTGTTGCAGCAAACACCAAGTTTAAAAGGTTTAATTGGTAAGACTTTTAAACGATTTATCTTTTCTCTTACCGGACTGTTGTTGATTACAACATCAGGTGCGATACCTACTCCACACCCCAATGCAACCATACTTACGATGGCTTCATGTCCGGAGGTTTGTGCGTAGATCTTTGGCTTTATTTTCATTTGTTTGAGCCAAGTATTGGCCCTGTCCCTTGCCGTTCCTGCTTCTGGGAGTATGAATGGAATGACCGACCAGTCTGGTTTTTCTTTTTGTAGCTCTTCAGCAAACGCACTAACCCCAACAGGTACGATGACAGAAAGTGGGATTTCACTGATCGTTTCAAATGCGATTTTATTTGGCATCTGTTCTGACTTGGCTGATATGGCAATATCGGCTTCATCTGCTAGTATTTTGTCGATCGCTTGAGCTGGATCGCCGGTTGATAGTTTGAACTCAATGAAAGGGTTCTGAATACGAAAGTCAGAGATTAGCTCCGGAAGATGGCTGTAGCTTGCAGTAACAGAACAAAAGAGACGGATTTCTCCTTTCAATTCATCCTCGGTTCCCTTCAGGTGACTCTGATACTGCTGCCATTCGCCAAGAATCTTTAAGGCAACTGGGACTAGCTTTTTACCTTGGATAGTTAAATCAACGCTACGGTTGTCGCGTAAAAACAATTGTTGGCTGGTTTCCTCCTCTAATTTTTGTATCTGTCGGCTTAAGGCTGAAGGGCTAATATGCATTGCCGCTGCGGTCTTGGCGAAACTTTTACTCTCACAGAGATGAATGAAAAGTTGCAGGCTTTTGATATTCATTAAATTTTCATTTCCATGTTGCATAAATTGCAATAACTAATTGTGAATATATCACTTTAAGCAATCTCATGTCTGTTTTAGTATGAAGTTATTCGGTAAGGCAATTACTGACCTCAATGGAAGAATCTCAAAGGAGCACCCAGATGGCTAATTATTTCAATACCCTAAACTTGCGCGAGCAGTTGGACCAATTAGGTCGTTGTCGTTTTATGGACCGCAGTGAGTTCGCTTCAGAAGCGGATTATCTGAAAGGTAAGAAAGTAGTCATTGTAGGTTGTGGTGCTCAAGGTCTTAACCAAGGTCTGAACATGCGCGACTCTGGTCTAGACGTTGCTTATGCGCTTCGCCAAGCCGCGATTGATGAGCAACGCCAGTCATTCAAAAACGCAAAAGACAACGGTTTTGAGGTAGGTAGCTACGAAACGCTAATTCCACAAGCTGATCTAGTAGTAAACCTTACTCCAGATAAGCAGCACACAAACGTTGTTGAGACGGTAATGCCGTTAATGAAAGAAGGCGCAGCACTAGGTTACTCTCACGGTTTCAACGTTGTTGAAGAAGGCATGCAAATCCGTAAAGACCTAACGGTAGTAATGGTTGCACCTAAATGTCCAGGTACGGAAGTTCGTGAAGAATACAAGCGCGGTTTCGGTGTACCGACTCTTATCGCTGTTCACCCAGAGAACGACCCAAAAGGTGAAGGTTGGGATATCGCGAAAGCTTGGGCTGCAGCAACAGGTGGTCACCGTGCAGGCTGTCTAGAGTCTTCTTTTGTTGCTGAGGTGAAATCTGACCTAATGGGTGAGCAAACTATCCTTTGTGGCATGCTACAGGCTGGCTCTATCGTATGTTACGAGAAGATGATTGCTGATGGTATCGATCCTGGCTACGCTGGTAAGCTTCTTCAATACGGTTGGGAAACCATCACTGAAGCACTGAAGTTTGGTGGTATCACTCACATGATGGATCGCCTAACTAACCCTGCAAAAGTGAAAGCATTTGAGCTTTCTGAAGAGCTAAAAGAACTGATGCGTCCGCTATACAACAAGCACATGGATGACATCATCACCGGTCACTTCTCTAGCACTATGATGGCTGACTGGGCAAACGACGATGCAAATCTACTAGGCTGGCGTGCAGAAACAGGTGAAACTGCTTTCGAAAACTACCCAGAAACTGACGTAGAAATCTCTGAGCAAGAGTACTTCGATAACGGTATCTTGATGGTTGCTATGGTTCGTGCGGGTGTTGAGCTAGCATTCGAAGCGATGACGGCATCTGGCATCATCGATGAGTCTGCTTACTACGAGTCTCTACACGAGCTGCCACTTATCGCAAACACTATCGCACGTAAGCGTTTATACGAGATGAACGTGGTTATCTCAGACACTGCGGAATACGGTAACTACCTGTTCGCTAACGTAGCAACGCCGCTTCTACGTGAGAAGTTTATGCCAGCCGTAAATACTGACGTAATTGGTAAAGGTTTAGGTGAAACGTCTAACCAAGTGGATAACGCGACTCTTATCGCTGTGAATGAAACAATCCGTAACCACCCTGTAGAGTACATCGGTGAAGAGCTACGTGGTTACATGACTGATATGAAGCGTATCGCGGTGGGCGGCTAAATGACTCCATTTCGGTGTCGAAGGTGCTCGTTTACTATCGTAAAGTCCGCGCCTTCTCCTAGAAATGAAACCTTAATACAGCGTAATTTACTTAGTCTCAAGTAACGCAGTAGATAAACTCCAGGCAGACTGGAGTGATAAATACAAAATAAAACACAACATCTAATCAAAAGGCTTGGTCGCCGTTGACCAAGCCTTTTTGTTTTTAGCCGATTTATCTGCGCGCCGATAAGAAAAACGCTCCTTTGTGAGGAGCGCTTTGATACTTATTTTTCAGCAAGCTTTTCTTCAAGTTGCGCCAACTTCTGTTCCATTTCTGTTAGCTTTTGACGTGTACGTAGTAAAACTTGAGTTTGAACATCAAACTCTTCGCGACTTACAACATCTAGCTTGTTTAGCTGGCCTTGGATTACTTGACGAACTTTCTGATCGACATCAGAGCCCAATTCTTTTACAGGTTGAGGCATTGAGTCGTGAATCTGTTTAGCAATTTGCTCTAATTTCTTTGGGTCAAACATAGTGGCTAAAACTCCTTTTGATTTGTCCTCATTTTAAGTAAATGATACGTGAAAGTCGCCACTTAGATGGCAAAAAAGAGAGCGGCAATAAAAAAGGCCACCGAAGTGACCTTTTTGAATGCCTTAATAGCTTATCTGTTATCCGCTAATTCACGATGAGCTGCTTTCGCTTCGTCAACTCGCGCTAACTTCTCCAAGTCTTTGTCTTCAACAAATACTGGCAGAGGTTTGTGTTTTTCAGCTAGGTAGCTGTAAATCACAGGTAGTACGAATAGTGTGAACAGTGTACCGATTGCAAGGCCAGCAACGATGACGATACCGATACTGAAACGTTGCGCGGCACCTGCACCTGTTGCGTACATCAGCGGGATCAGACCTGCGATCATCGCTGCAGTGGTCATTAGGATAGGGCGAAGACGCACTTTCGCAGCTTCCATCACCGCATCAATACGAGACAGTTTATTATGTAACTGCTCTTCTTTGGCGACTTCACAGATCAAGATACCGTGCTTGGTTATTAGGCCGACCAGCGTTATCAAACCAACCTGCGAGTAGATGTTCATCGAGGCCGTACCCCAGGCCAATGCGATCAAGGCACCACATATTGCCAGAGGTACAGATACCATGATGACAATAGGATCGCGGAGTGATTCAAATTGAATCGCCAGAACGAGGAAGATGATCGCAAGTGCAAGACCGAAGGTTGCATACAAGGCACTACCTTCCGTTACAAACTGACGAGATTCGCCCATGTAATCGTGGTTATATCCTGCAGGCAGTTTGGTTTGTGCAATATTTTCAAACCAGTCGATTGCGTCACCCATAGCAACACTAGGTGATGGTACTGCACCCACAGTCGCTGAGTTTAGCTGGTTGAAGTGTGGCAAAGAGCGAGGCTCAGCCACCACATCGATAGTAATCAGACTGCCTAATGGAACCGCTTTACCATCCACAGAGCGTACATAGTAGTTCTTCATCGATTCTGGGTTTAGACGCCATTTACGCTCAACTTGAGGTATCACCTCATACGAGCGACCATTCAGGTCGATTCGGTTTACATAACCATCTGCCATCATGGTGCTGAGAGTGATGCCAATGTCTTGCATAGTCACACCGTAGGCACCCGCTTTGTCTTTATCGATCTTGATCTTCATCGTTGCTGAATCGTAGTTCAAATCCAGGTCGGAATAGACAAACATTGGGCTACTTGCAACATCGGTTAGAATATCGCTAGCGATAGTAAACAAGCTCTCGAAGCTATTTGGTGTTGTAATTACAAACTGAACAGGTAGACCTGAGCCTGCACCTGGAAGCTCTGGCATTTGGAATGCAGTGACAGACATACCAGGCACACTTGATACTAGGCCACCCACACGTTTCGTGATTTCAGATTGGCTTGCCTCTCGTTCACTCCAAGGCTTCAATGTTGCTAGGCCAAACGCTTGGTTTGAGTTTGGTACACCATTAAAGACCTGTGCGTATTCCACCTCCGGTTGATCTGAGAGTATTTGGTTTACGTCATCCATGGTATTTTGGATATAGTCCAAGTTCGCGTTTGATGGGGCAGTACCCATCAGCATGACCACACCTTTATCTTCAGATGGTGCTAGTTCGCTAGGAATAAACTTGAACAAGACCGGTAAGCTTGCAAATACAATGATTGCAAACGCAATAACAACCGGACGATGAGCCATTACCGCTTTCAACATGCCTTCGTAACGAGTGGTCATGCCATCAAGGATATGGTGAACTTTTTGCTCAAACTTGCTTGGCTTCTCGTTCGCCTTCAGCATCTTCGAACACATCATTGGTGATAGTGTCAAAGCGATGATGCCGGATACGAATACTGAACCTGCCAGTGTCAAAGCGAACTCTTTGAACAATGAACCGGTGATACCACCCATCAATGCGATCGGCGCGTACACTGCACCTAGCGTCAATGTCATCGCGATAACTGGAACCGCAATTTCACGCGTACCAATAATTGCAGCTCGGAATGGCGATTCCCCTTCTTTGATGTGACGGTCAACGTTTTCTAGTACAACGATCGCGTCATCCACCACCAGACCGATGGCAAGCACCATCGCCAGTAGCGTCATCAAGTTCCAAGAGAACCCCATTGCCTGCATCACCATTGCCACACCAATCAATGAAAGTGGAATGGTCACGATAGGAATGATTACCGCGCGGAATGAGCCCAGGAACAGTGTGATAACCACAAGTACGATTACTGCTGCTTCAAGAATCGTTTTCACTACTTCGTGAATCGATTCGTTGATGGCGATAGTTGAGTCGTACATTACGTTCATTTTGATGTTACTTGGTAGGTTGCGCTCAAGCTGAGGCAACAGTTCAAGTACGTCTGCTGCAATGTTGATTGGGTTAGCACTTGGCGCTGCGTTGATCGCTGCAACCACAGCTTCTTGACCGTTTGCACTTGCGCGATAAACGTCGTGACTCTTCTCTAGCGTTACTTTAGCGATATCACCTAGGCGGATGACATCCCCTTCACCAGTTTTCACGACCAATGCTTCAAGTTCAGCAACGTTTGATACCTGAGTATCTGCGCTACCGTTATAAAGCACGAACTCACCCGTCGCTTGACCGGTTGCAGATTGGTAGTTGTTGGCGTTAAGAACGCTCATCACATCGGTTGCGGTCAACTTCAAAGCGCCCATTTTGGCAGGATCTAGCCATACGCGCAGTGCGTACTTCATACCACCATACAGGTCAACTTTGGACACACCGTTTACGGTGAACAACTGCGGGTTGATTACACGCTCAAGGTAGTCAGTGATCTGGCTTGAAGATAACTCGTCACTCGTAAAGCCGATGTACAGTACCGCCGTTGTCGAACCTGTCGACATGGTTACGGTTGGGTCTTCGGCTTCTTTTGGTAGCTGTGAACGTACCGAGTTGGTTTTCGCCAGAATGTCAGACAACGCCGCATTTGGGTCAGTATTCAACTTCATGTTGACAGTAATGGTCGATTTACCCAGTACCGATTGCGAAGTCATGTAATCAATATTATCGGCTTGCGCTACCGCTTGCTCCAATGGCTGAGTAATAAAGCCTTGGATCAAGTTGGCACTTGCACCGTAGTAACTGGTGGTCACGGTGACCACCGTATTCGTCATTTCAGGGTATTCACGAACCTGCATTTTGAACACCGCTTGCAAACCAAGCAATGCAATCAAAAAGCTGATCGATACCGCTAAAACTGGACGTTTTATAAAAACATCTGTAAAGCGCATGATGCCTCCAACTTAAAGCATTGGTGTTTCAGCAGGTGGGGTAGTTGCATCGCTTTCGACAATGCTTACTTTCGCATGGTTACTCAAACGGACTTGACCCGATGTCACCACTACATCACCTGGCTTCACGCCTTCTAGAATGTGTGCGATATCTTTAGAGCGTTCGCCAACTTTTACCACATGCTGCTTAACGCGTTTTTCGCCATCTTCTTCTGTTACGATGTAAACATTGTCGCCATACAGCGTAAATGTGATCGCGGTTTGAGGTAGAGTGACCTGATTTTCTAATTTAGGCAGAATGATGTTTGCACGCGCGAACATACCACTACGCAGTTTGCCGTCACTGTTAGGGATATCCGCTTGAACTTGAATCAAACCACTTTGTACGTTTACAGCTGGTTCAATCGCAGAAATAGACCCTTTGAAAGGTTGGTCTGGATAAGCGTCAACAAAGATATCCACTTCTTGATCGATATTGATACGTGAAATATCGGTTTGTGGCACGGTGAAGCGCAAGCGCATCACGCTGGTATCTTCAAGGCGAACAATGTCGGTGCCCGCCTGTAGGTACTGACCGAGGTACACGTTACGAATACCTACCACACCATCAAATGGCGCTTTGATTTCGCGTCGGTCGATGGTCGCTTTCAGGCTTTCAATATCCGCTTTTAAGGAGAAGTAGTTTGCTTCTGCTTCGTCATACGCTTCTTTAGAAATAGAGCCTTTTTTGAATAGCCCTTGGTAGCGTTTGTATTTCGCTTCTGCCGCTGGCAACTTAGCTTGCGAGCTCTTCAAATTTGCTTTTTCGACTTCAGAATCAAGCAACACTAATGGCTGACCCGATTTAACTTGAGTACCGGAATCAAACGCGATTTTATCGATAACACCGCTGGTCTCATTTGCTACCGTCACGCCTTGGTTTGGCTCGATAAAACCAATTGCTTCGATGACTGGTACCCAATCCACCGCTTGCACTTCTGTCACGGTTACTGGGAACTCAGGTTCAGGACGGTTTGCCATGTATTCAGCGATCTTTTGTTGCTTAAATAAATTGAAACCTATCACGCTGCCGAACAAGAGAACGGCGATAAGTAACATAAAGAAAGTCCACTTTTTCATTCTATTAAGAACTCCAAGTTAGTGTTTAATAATTGCATCCCAACTGGCTTCAATAGCGGCCTCTAATGCCGTCTTATCCAGTTGATAAAATCCCAAAGCGTGTTTCCGAGCAAGTGCAACACTTGCCTCAAAACTTAATCCAGAAAGTACTTCGTTATCGAGAAGCTTGAATACTCCCTCGTCTTTACCCTGATTAAAAAGAAGATCTACTTGGGCAAACATTTGTCTCTCAAGTTCCCGAGCTTTGCTACTATTTGAACAGGGTAAAGATTCATATTGGACCCGGTTGCTGATCGCACTTAAGTTCGAGCTCGCTAGATTCCAAATATTGAGCCACATGGTTCGATAACGCTGTTTTAAAGGCATCTCTTCACTAACACCTAGTTGCACCGCAGTAGCAACACGCTTAGCAACGTTAAGGCGTAGTTCCTCTAAAAGATGTTCTTTATCTGAGAAATAACGGTAAATCGTCCCTGCTGCGACACCTGCCTCATTGGCGAGCTTTTGCATGGAAAGCCCTTGAAAGCCAGATTCAGCAATGAGTTGTTCAGCAGCGACTAAGATTTGTTCTCGTTTATCTACAGCAGGGTTATCCTTCATAATGTCACCCTTTAGTGAATGAACGTTCATTCATTATAGCTTAAATACCCGCCATTTATGCAACAGAATATTGCACTTAATTGGTGTGAAAATTACAAGAAATCAGCATAGCTTTCACGAGGCCACCCCTTTATCATAGGCGCCACATTCATCACCCGCAGAGAATTTCTATGAAGCTGAACCCTAGTCAAGATGAAGCCGTGAAATACGTGTCTGGTCCATGCCTAGTGCTAGCTGGTGCTGGCTCGGGCAAAACTCGTGTTATTACCAATAAAATCGCTTATCTGGTTCAGCAATGTGGTTACAAAGCGCGTAACATTGCGGCGGTGACGTTTACCAACAAAGCAGCACGTGAAATGAAGGAGCGTGTAGGTCAAACGTTAGGGAAAGGTGAGTCTAAAGGTTTGATGGTATCAACATTCCACACTTTAGGATTGAACATCATCAAGCGTGAGTACAAGCATTTAGGGTTGAAAGCGGGCTTCTCACTGTTTGATGACCAAGACCAGCTAGCGCTGCTCAAAGAACTTACCGAAAAGCAGCTTGATGGTGATAAAGATCTGCTACGTCAGCTTCTGAGTTGTATTTCCAACTGGAAAAACGACATGTTGACGCCAGAGCAAGCCAAAGCGCGTGCGCAAGGTGAACAGCAACAATTGTTTGCGTTCTGTTTTGATATGTACCAAAAGCAAATGAAAGCCTATAACGCGCTCGATTTTGATGACCTAATTTTGATGCCCGTTTTACTCTTACGTAATCATGAAGATGTTCGTCAGCGTTGGCAGAATCGTATCCGTTACCTACTGGTTGACGAGTATCAAGATACCAACACGAGTCAGTATGAGCTGGTCAAATTAATTGTCGGAGAACGTGGGCGATTGACTGTTGTAGGGGATGACGATCAGTCTATTTATTCATGGCGTGGTGCGAAACCTCAGAACCTCGTGTTGCTGGGTGAAGATTATCCGAATTTGCGTTTGATTAAGCTAGAGCAAAACTACCGTTCAACGAGTCGAATCCTGCGTGCGGCCAACATTTTGATAGCTAACAACCCTCACGTCTATGAGAAGTCCTTGTTCTCTGAAATTCCTGACGGTGAAAAACTCAAAGTGTTGTTGGCTAAAAATGAAGAGCACGAAGCGGAGCGAGTAACGGGTGAACTAATTGCGCATAAGTTCCTAAACCGTACCGAATATAAAGATTATGCGATTCTATATCGTGGTAACCACCAATCACGTTTGATTGAAAAGTCTCTGATGCAAAACCGCGTACCGTATAAAATTTCTGGCGGCACCTCGTTTTTTGCGCGCGCAGAGATTAAAGACATCATGGCGTATTTGCGCGTTTTGGTTAATCCGGATGACGACAATGCATTTTTGCGCATTGTGAATACTCCACGACGTGAAATTGGCCCAGTAACGTTAGAGAAGTTAGGCAGTTATGCCAATATGCGAGGGAAGAGCCTGTTTGAATCGAGCTTTGAAATGGGGCTCGAACAGCACCTAACGGGACGTGGTCTAGAAAACTTGCGTCGTTTCACCCAATGGCTAGTGGCGATTGCTGATCAAGCTGAGCGTGGTGATACCGTCGAAGCGGTTCGTTCGCTAGTTCGTGATATCCATTATGAAGATTGGCTATACGAAACTTCAGCAAGTCCAAAAGCCGCTGAAATGCGAATGAAGAACGTTTCTGACCTTTATTCATGGATAGTGGCGGACCTAGAGGGTGACAACTACGATCAAGAAGAGAAAACGTTAAAAGAAGTCGTTCAACGTTTGACCTTGCGTGACATGATGGAGCGCGGTGAAGAAGATGAAGACAGTGATGCAGTACAACTGATGACCTTGCACGCCTCAAAAGGCCTTGAGTTCCCATATGTATACTTAATTGGGTCCGAAGAAGGTATTTTACCGCACCAAACCAGTATTGATGAAGATAACGTGGAAGAAGAACGTCGCCTGATGTACGTTGGTATTACTCGCGCGCAACGTGAACTGACTTTCACTATGTGCAAAGAGCGTCGACAGTTCGGCGAGTTGATCAAACCGACTCAAAGCCGCTTTTTGGATGAGTTACCATTTGATGACGTTGAATGGGAAGTAAACAAAAAGCCAGTATCAGCAGAAGAGCGTATGGCGAAAGGTCAAGCACACATTGCCAATATTCGAGCAATGTTTAAGAAGTAAAGTAACCTTGTTCTCACTGATTAAAAACAAAAAGGCTTGCCAACTGGCAAGCCTTTTTCGTTGATGTCTTTACTTATAGACCTTCAATCATGTGGTCAATTGCTGCGATGATTTCATCGTCAGAACAGTCCATACAGGTTCCTTTGGCTGGCATCGCATTGAAGCCTTCTAATGCGTGCTTCACTAACGTATCTTTGCCTTGTGCAATACGCGGTGCCCAATCATCGGCATTACCTGTTTTAGGTGCGCCGTTTACACCAGATGCGTGACAAGCAATACAAAAAGTACCATAAACTGTGGCGCCATCACGTGGACCGGTTGGTTCTTCTTTCACTGGCTCAGAACCTGCTAGATAAACATCACCGACAGGTTGGATGCGTTCTGCGATCGCATCGTATTCAGTTTGGCTGATGTCAGAAGCTAAAGCTGCCGTAGAAAACGTTAAGGCAGCGAACAAAACGCTAATCATTTGTCGAGACATATCCATTAAACCCACTTCACATTCCCGAGGTAAGTGACTTACCTATTTATATAGTTAGAGTATTAATGCCGAGCAGAGAAATCATTAAATTCCACTGAATGGCATAGAATGATTAGACAACTTGGTTGCAGCTGTTAAATCAATGTAAATAATGGGTGATTATATCCCGATAACTTGTTGCAATAAACAACAAGTTATCCATGACAGGGCGTGAATCACATCAAAAATCCACTTTAACGGAAGATAACTGTCGAAAAAGAGACCAAACGATAAAAAAAGTAAAAAAAGTACTAGACGGCATAGTGTGATATCCGTATTATTCCACTCCGCCGATAGGGCATGCGCCCGTAGCTCAGTTGGATAGAGCGTTGGCCTCCGGAGCCAAAGGTCGAAGGTTCGAATCCTTTCGGGCGTACCATTGCCTCGGAGGATACATCGGTAAAAATCAGTGGTGGCTATAGCTCAGTTGGTAGAGCCCCGGATTGTGATTCCGGTTGTCGCGAGTTCAAGTCTCGTTAGCCACCCCATTCTTTCTTTTTTAGATTGAATGCGGTAGCATTGCTCCCAATCTTGATTCAATCAAGATAAAACATCGTCGGTGAATAGCGCAGCTTGGTAGCGCATCTGGTTTGGGACCAGAGGGTCGGGGGTTCGAATCCCTCTTCACCGACCACTATTTAGTTTATGGCTCTAATAGAGCGGTAAACAGCAAAAATTGATGGTGGCTATAGCTCAGTTGGTAGAGCCCTGGATTGTGATTCCGGTGGTCGCGAGTTCGAATCTCGTTAGCCACCCCATTAATTAAGGTGACTTCTTAGTTGAAGTGTCCTGTCTGATTTGAGAAAATCAGCAAATACAGTTCGGTGAATAGCGCAGCTTGGTAGCGCATCTGGTTTGGGACCAGAGGGTCGGGGGTTCGAATCCCTCTTCACCGACCACTATTTAAAGCCTCAGTCGAAAGACTGGGGCTTTTTTGCATCTCTCCTGAAAAGAATCGGCATTCCATTTCAATTTTCCCCAAAAGTGTACAGCTCTAGGGGCTTTTGACCACCTATGATCCAAATGCTTTTCGAGCTGACAAAATAAACCCCAGAGCAGTGTCTGGGGTTTTGTAGTTTTCTAATCCGCTGCTTTTATTGGGCGAGTGTTTTAAGGATTTCTTTCAGTTCTACCGTTTCTTGGATTTCAAAACTTGGCGTTATATCCGTTGAGTTACTTGCGCCTGTCGCATTCACCCACACACTCAAAATACCCATATTGTTAGCGCCAGCAATGTCAGCAGGTAAAGAGTCGCCCACGTGTAGAGCCTCTTCTGGTTTTACTTCGACCAAGTCGAGCGCTTTTTGGAAAATACTTGTAGCAGGTTTCTCTTCTGGCTCTTCTCCTCCCACAATAATATGGTCCACCCAGTTGCTCATTTGTGTCGCGTTTAATTTAGGGTGTTGAGAAAAAATCGGACCGTTAGTGATCACGACGAGTTTGTAATGTTGACGAAGGTCGCTGAGCATTTCTTTTACACCAGGGAAGAAGGTGAACGCGCCCATACGTGCAGAGTCAAAGTAGTCTTGAGCTTGTTGAGCCTCTTTTGCAGTGATGCTGACGCCTTGCTCCGCCAAGATGTTTTGGATCAGGCCACAACGGAAGGCATTTTCATCGGGTAGCAGAGCCACAAGGTGAGGGAACTCAGCATTCAGCTTTTTGTATACACCCTGCAAGTAGCGCTGCAAAAACGCTTTTGGCTCGGTAACTTGTGGATAGGTCTTATGAATCCAAGTTGTAAACGCTTGTCCTGCAACTTTATCGGCTTGTGACGTTGCACATAAAGTCTCGTCCATATCAAAAAAAATCGCTTTAAGCACAGGGGCTCCTTTTATTTACGGCTTGGCTTTGACACTGTTCATCTATTATCCCACTCTCAATTGTGTCGTAAAGGGTTAAAACCGGCGAGTTTTCTTATGACGTACGAATGAGGATAGCGGTACTTTCCTTTGCTTAGTCAATAAACCGCTTAAGTGGCGCATATTCTGCGTTGGAGCAGGATTTGTGTGGTTTTGCTGTTTTGTTCACGTTTTGACCTATCCTTTCTCTTCCTAAGTTTGGCTTTTTGTATTTGCCGACTATTTTATTAATAGTTTTTTATGTTGAAAAAACACTTTTTGCATATGATATTGTTTGTTAAATGTTAATAAATACACATGAATAATATGGTTAATGATCTTGTTTAGCTCATGTTTACTTTTAGAGCATTTTTCTAGTTTTATTGGTGCATGACGCACAAAAATAGTGTGATATGAAAATGGTTAAATACTTGTTAATGCATTTTTATTCGCTAATTGTGCGTTTATTTAATGTTTTTTCGGCGGAATATACTTTAATTGTTGCTTTTTTGTGTGATTTTTGCCAAATTATTTCCGCATTAAGATTTCAGAGTATTATTCTGAATTTGAACGGATTCATTCAGGTGATGAATGGTGCCTTTGGCATGATTCGATACCACAGACAAGGCAGTAGAGGTCTGAAATGTCACTATTAGAAGTGAAAAACCTTCGTATTGAATACCCATCCCGACACGGCGTTCACGCTGCCGTGAAGTCACTTTCTTTTCATATTGAACGTGGTGAAATCGTGGGTGTTGTTGGCGAATCAGGTGCGGGTAAATCCACCGTTGGTAACGCCGTTATTGATTTGCTTAGCCCTCCAGGTCGCGTTGCTAGCGGCGATGTTTTCTTGGATGGAGAAAAAATTTCTGGCCTATCACCAGAAGCGATGCGTAAGGTTCGCGGCTCGAAAATAGGTTTTATTTTCCAAGATCCGATGACCTCGCTCAATCCACTTTTTACTGTTGAGCAACAGCTGAAAGAGACGATCCACGCCAACATGAAGGTCTCTGATGAAGAGGCGTATCAGCGCGCGCTTTCTCTTATGCAGCAGGTTGGTATTCCTCAACCAGAAAACCGCTTAAAGCAGTACCCGCACCAATTCTCTGGTGGTATGCGTCAGCGTGTTGTCATTGCCATTGCTTTGGCTGGTGAGCCTGATCTCATCATTGCGGACGAACCAACTACGGCGTTAGACGTTTCTATCCAAGACCAAATCCTCAACTTGATCCGCGAGCTGTGTATCAAGAACAATGTCGGCTGTATGTTGGTTACTCACGATATGGGTGTCGTCTCCAACGTCACCGATCGCGTGGCGGTAATGTATCGTGGTGACTTGGTGGAGTTTGGACCAACAGCCAAAGTATTGGGCGATCCTGATCACTCTTATACTCGCAGTCTAATTTCAGCGGTACCACGTTCAGACAGAAAGCTAGATCGTTTCCCGTTAGTAAGCTATATCGAAGAAGCGGCGGAAATGGAGCCACTCGATATCAAGAACCACTGGTTAGGACAAAGCCAAGATGAACGTGAGTACACTGGCCCGCTTTTGGACGTGAAGAACGTCAATCTTCGCTTTGTGACCAAAGACTCTTTGTTCGAGAGCCGCCGAGAATACGTGCAAGCATCTAATAATGTGAGCTTTGAAGTGCACGAAGGCGAAACCTTTGGTTTGGTGGGCGAGTCTGGTTCAGGTAAATCGACCATTGCACGTGTGATTGCTGGTTTATACCAACCTAACTCTGGTCAGGTGAAATTCGAGGGCATTGACCTGACCGCTTTAACCTCTGAGAAAGAGCGCCGCCCGATGCGTCGTCAAATGCAGATGGTGTTCCAAAACCCATATACTTCAATGAACCCTCGTATGAAGGTATTCGATATTATTGCTGAGCCAATCCGTTTCCATAAATTGACGAAAAACGAGTCGGAAACTCGCCAAATCGTGAATGACCTATTGGATCATGTTGGTTTGGGTCGAATGGCTGGGCTTAAGTACCCTCATGAATTCTCCGGTGGTCAGCGTCAGCGTATTTCTATTGCGCGTGCGTTGGCGACTCGTCCTCGACTTTTGATTTGTGATGAACCGACCTCAGCACTGGACGTATCGGTACAGGCACAAATTCTAAACTTGCTGAAAGATCTGCAAAGTGAGCTGAACTTGACTATGTTGTTTATCAGCCACGATTTACCTGTTATTCGTCAGATGTGTGACCGAGTAGGTGTGATGCAAATGGGTACACTTTTAGAAGTGGCACCAACAGAACAGTTATTCACGGCACCTCAACACGAATACAGCAAAAAATTGATTTCTCTGATGCCGGAGTTTACAGGCTTGCGAGAAGAGATCGAAACGGCATAAACCAAGCAATTCGCTTGGCTAACCTTTAGTCATAACAAAGACGCAAACACAACAACAAGGGATCCGTATCCCCGCATGAAGGAGTTATGCAAATGAAAACCATGAAAAGCAAATTAGCAGTGGCGCTAATGGCTGCGGGCCTAAGCTTTAACGCAATGGCAGCAGATATCAAAGTTGGCTATGCAGCTGACCCAGTATCGCTTGACCCACATGAGCAGCTATCAGGTGGCACACTGCAAATGTCACACATGGTATTTGATCCGTTGGTTCGCTTTACTCAAAAAATGGATTTCGAGCCTCGCCTAGCAGAAAGCTGGGAACGTATTAACGATACGACTGTTCGTTTCAAACTGCGTGAAGGTGTGAAATTCCATTCTGGCAATACTCTAACGGCTGACGACGTCGTGTGGACGTTCCAGCGTTTACAAAGCTCTCCTGACTTTAAAAACATCTTCGACCCGTACGAAAAAATCGTCAAAGTTGACGACAACACGTTCGATCTTGTAACTAAAGGTCCTTACCCACTAGTGCTGCAAACCGCAACGTACATTTTCCCAATGGACAGCAAGTTCTACACGGGCAAAACTGCGGACGGCAAAGACAAGTCTGAGCTAGTGAAGCACGGTAACTCATTTGCATCGACTAACGTATCTGGCACGGGTCCATTCATTGTGACTTCACGTGAGCAGGGCGTAAAAGTGGAATTTGAACGCTTTAAAGATTACTGGGACAAAGAGTCGAAAGGTAACGTTGATAAGCTAACGCTTGTGCCAATTAAAGAAGACGCAACTCGTGTAGCAGCGCTGCTTTCTGGCGGTGTTGACATGATTCACCCTGTAGCGCCAAACGACCACAAACGCGTTGAAGATGCTGACGGCATCGACCTAGTTACGCTACCTGGTACTCGTATCATCACGTTCCAACTAAACCAAAACAGCAACGAAGCATTGAAAGACGTTCGCGTTCGCCAAGCGATTGTTCACGCAATCAATAACGAAGGTATCGTGAAGAAAATCATGAAAGGCTTCGCAACGGCTGCTGGTCAGCAAAGCCCGGCAGGTTACGTAGGTCACGATGACAAACTGGTTCCTCGCTACGATTTGAAGAAAGCGAAAGAACTGATGAAAGAAGCGGGTTACGAAAACGGCCTGACGCTAACGATGATCGCACCAAACAACCGTTACGTGAATGATGCGAAAGTAGCACAAGCGGCGGCGGCAATGTTGTCTAAGATCGGTATCAAGGTTGATCTGAAGACCATGCCAAAAGCGCAATACTGGCCAGAGTTCGACAAGTGTGCGGCAGACATGCTGATGATCGGTTGGCACTCAGATACGGAAGATTCGGCGAACTTCAATGAGTTCCTAACCATGACTCGTAACGAAGAAACGGGTCGTGGTCAGTACAACTGTGGTTACTACTCAAACCCAGAAATGGACAAAGTGGTTGAAGCTGCGAACGTAGAAACGGATCCTGCGAAACGTGCAGAAATGCTGAAAGGTGTAGAAGCAACACTATACAACGACGCAGCATTCGTACCGCTACACTGGCAAAGTGAAGCGTGGGGTGCGAAGTCTAACGTGAAAGCGGCAGACATCGTTAACCCAATGGTAATGCCTTACTTCGGTGACCTAGTGGTTGAATAATCACGGTTAGTCGACTTTGAGGAGGGATGGATTTCCCTCCTCAACTTAAAGCACTCGACTCAGTTTTGTTTCAGTCGGATTGAGTGGGTTATTTAGACTGAATTTTCTCTCTAATTTAGAGATCTATGGATAGTTAAGGGGCAAGGAATGTTTTCGTTTCTGGTCAAGCGCCTGTTTCAGGCACTGATAGTGATGTTTGTGATCAGTTTGGTGGCGTTTGCCATTCAGGACAACCTGGGTGATCCGCTGCGTGAGCTTGTAGGTCAGTCGGTTTCGGAATCGGAGCGTCAAGCGCTACGCGACGACTTGGGCCTGAACGATCCCTTTATCACAAAGTACACGCGCTTTGTGGGTAATGCACTGCAAGGTGATTTGGGTACCTCATATTTTTTCAAGCGACCTGCGGTTGAGGTGATCCTCGATAAGCTGGTGGCAACATTAGAGCTCGTGTTTGGCGCGACGCTCATCATTATCGTTTTCTCTATACCACTCGGGGTGTATTCCGCGATTCACCCGAAGAGTGTCTTTACCAAATTTGTTATGGCGATGAGTAGTGTCGGCATCTCGATTCCGGTGTTCC
Source organism: Vibrio sp. Vb0667 (assembly GCF_033391095.1). Taxonomy (NCBI): domain Bacteria; kingdom Pseudomonadati; phylum Pseudomonadota; class Gammaproteobacteria; order Vibrionales; family Vibrionaceae; genus Vibrio; species Vibrio sp. Vb0667. Next base: position 17,302 of record NZ_JAWPOL010000021.1, read on the forward strand.
TAACCGCAATCATGCTGATGTACGTCTTCTCCATCGAACTCGGCTGGCTGCCTTCCTATGGGCGAGGTGAAACCGCTAACGTACTCGGTTGGGAATCTGGCTTCTTTACCATTGATGGTATCAAGCACCTCATCCTACCTTGTATTGCGCTAGCGTCTATCATGCTGCCGTTGTTCATCCGTTTGGTACGTTCAGAAATGCTGGAAGTACTGAGTTCGGAATACATTAAGTTCGCCAAAGCAAAAGGTTTGAACTTACAAAAGATTTATTACCAACATGCACTTAAGAACACCATGCTACCAGTATTGACGGTAGGTGGCGTGCAGATTGGTACCATGGTGGCCTACACCATTCTTACTGAAACCGTGTTCCAATGGCCGGGCACTGGCTTCCTTTTCCTAGAGGCAATCAACCGTGTAGATACACCGCTGATCACTGCCTACGTTATCTTTGTTGGTCTGATCTTCGTGGTAACCAATACCATCGTTGACTTGCTGTACGGCATCATCAACCCAACTGTGAACCTAACTGGAAAAGGAGCTTAATCATGAGCCAATCAAATTTAACACCAGCTCCTGCTCCATCAGCGTGGCAGCGTTTCAAAGAGTCAGATTTTCTGTATTACTTCAAACGCGACAAAGTGGCGATGGCGAGTTTTACCGTCTTTATGATGTTCTTAGTATTGGCATTGGCTGCACCGATTCTTGCGCCAACAGACCCGTACGATCTGACGTCTATCGACATCATGGATTCTGAGTTGCCACCTTCGTGGATGGAAGATGGCGATGAGCGTTTTGTTCTTGGTACTGATGAGCAAGGCCGTGATATTTTATCGACCATTCTTTACGGTTCTCGTTTGTCTTTGACGATCGGCTTTTTAGCCGTCGGTCTTCAGTTGATTCTGGGTATCATCATTGGTTTGTCGGCGGGTTACTTCGGTGGTCGTATCGATAGCTTCTTGATGCGCTTTGCGGATGTTCAACTATCGTTCTCGACCATGATGGTGGCGATCATCGTCTCTGCAATCTTTAAAGCCAGCTTTGGCAGTGATTTTTACAGCCAATATGCGGTGGTCATGCTGGTGGTGATCATCGGTGTGGCAGAATGGCCGCAATACGCACGGACTATTCGTGCCTCGGTATTGGCAGAGAAGAAGAAAGAATACGTCGAAGCGGCGCGTGTGATGGGCTTTAAAGCTCCGCGAATCATGTTCCGTCACATTCTGCCAAACTGTCTATCGCCAATCTTGGTTATCTCGACGGTACAGGTAGCGAACGCGATCATGTCGGAAGCGGCGCTGTCATTCCTAGGTTTGGGTCTGCCAGTCGATCAGCCGTCACTGGGTGCGCTAATCAGCATCGGCTTTAACTACATCTTCTCTGGTGCATGGTGGATTACTGCTTTCCCTGGCATCGTGCTAGTAACATTGGTTTTGGTTATCAACCTGTTGGGCGACTGGCTACGTGATGTATTCAACCCGAAACTGTACAAAGGATAAGAATTTTCCCACCAAGCGTTGTAAATTCACTTAATTCCTTCCTAAACTGAGAGCCGGATGCAAATTCCGGCTCTTTTTTTGCTAGTTATTCTTTGTTCACATTTTTTTGGCGCTTTTCCGCCATGATGACCTTACCCACTAATTTAGAGTGAAGTGTATGGAAATGAAGAAGGCCCAACGCCCATCTAACGTCTTCCAAGCAAGCCTGGCTTTGGGTTTGTTGCTGGTATGCGCCCAGTTTTCTAATCCAGTTGAGGCGGAGGAGTTCCTTTGCCAAGCCACTCAAGCCAGCGAGAAAGAATTACCGATGCTTGAGAAAACGTGCCCAATTGGTAACGGAGTATGGGGAAAGAAAGTGCCGCAGGGGGGCAACTACCTTTACTGGATTCAATGCGGATTGCTACCCAAGCCTATGTCTCTCGCGAAAGCTAAGCCTCTCTATAGTAAAATCACGACCGACGTATGGATGAAGCCTGAATCCAAAGGCTATCGCTGTTTGATTGGACCTTACAAGGCATTGTCTGATGCGAGGGATGACTTACGAGGAGTCAAAACCTTGTCGAATTACAAAGAGGCGTTCATCCGAGTGGTTGGGAAAGGGACGAAACAACCAGTAACACCACCTACACCTAAATCTACTGTATCGTCGAAATCAGCCGCATCTTCGGTTAAGCCAACACCGACGGTGACCCCGAAACCCGCGCCAGTTCCTGCTGTGCGAGCTGATACCGACGCCTTTAAAGCGCGGGCAGAGAAGCCAGATACCAAGGCAAAAAGTTCACGTGATAGCTCTTCGTCTACGCCTGTTGCTAAGACCAAAGCGAAGCCAATTGTCACTGGAAATGATGACATTGAAGTTCGGTTGAGAACTTCAGTACAGGGCAAAACGTACGTGGTCCCATATTTACTCGATCACCATAATCAGTTTTACATGGAACATGGTAAGCCGTGGAACCGCCTCAACTACGAAAACTCGCACAAAGTATGTCAGCAACTGGGTATGAACTTAGCTAACCCTGCAGAGTTTAAAGCGCTGAGGGCGTCTGGGGTGATGGAAAAAAATCAATGGCCACTGCAACTGCCGTATTGGGGCAAAGATAAGAAAGGTTTGTTCGCCGATCGTGAGCCCAATCAGCTCACCGGGACCTCATTATTGAACGTGGTGTGCGTGAAATAACGACTCAGATATTGTGGTCAAAATATAGAAGAAAGCCCCGAGTTCGGGGCTTTTTTGCGGTCTCAAATATTATCGCTATTTGAGTGGCGTTTCTTTGTGACAGTTAGAGCAGATATACACTTCTTTGATGCCGACCAATCGTTCCCAAAGTGTTCTGCGTCTTCTGCGCAAATGCACGCTATCACAGCAAGGGTTAACGATGGTTGCTTTAGTCATCATCACCAGGCTCCAAAATCGGTAGTGAACTCGCGATGCTTGTCATGGCTTCTTTGCTGTTAGAGTACAGACCATATTCCGGTGCGGATTCATGACCGTTTTGTTCTTTACTCCAACGAATACCAATATAAAAGTCACCAAAATCGCGGTTGATGTAACGATGACGAGTTTTGTAATCTGACTCTGAGCCTGTTTCTTCTAGAATCAGCAGTTCACGGTCTTCATCATTCTGGATTTCCCAATTACCTGGAGTTTGGAATCCTGTTGGCATGAACGAAGTGTAGTTGTAAGTATCAGTGTCGTATTCGTACGCACCTGACGAGTATTTCAGGACTGTGTCGTCGCCTGTGCCATTACTTTCTACCATCAAGTCATGCTCTACTGTGCCGTGTTTGATGTGTTCTGCAACCGAAAGTGATTCTGCAAATGGGGTATTGCTTGAGTCCATCCAGAACAGCTCATCATCTGATATTTTAACGATCATTTGAGTGCCGTTATGCTCGGTTTTGTGCTGGTACAACATTTCATACTCGTCGCCGTAGCTGTTGTATAGCTTACCGTCTTTCAGCTCAACGTCGTTACAGTCTTTATTGTTGTATTCCGTGTAACCAGTTTGTTGGTCCAGATCGGCAAGAATGGCGTAAGCATCGTGTTCCCATGTGTCTTTTAGGAAGTCACTGATGTTCGCTTTGTACTCTTGATTCATCTCATCGTGGTTTGAACCCCAGCAGAATAGTAGGCCTTCAGAATCTTGCATCAGCATGGCGTAGCCGATTTCACCGTCTTTTTGAGCGAAGCTACCCATTTTCCATTCTTGACCGTTGAAGTGCTCGTGAGTGAAGCCCAAAGTCGGTACTACTGGTGGTGGCGTGACGCCTTCGATAACCGTTGGCATGCTGAGCGCAATTTGTACCGCGGTATGGCCATCTGTTGCGCTAATCGCCAGTACTGCTCCAGCTTCACCTGCTTTTGTTGGTGTGCCTTTAATGGTGATAATTGCATTACCATCCTCAGATACTGTTAAACCTTCAATGTCTACATAGTCCGCTGAGTAGTCGGTAATTTGACCGTCTTTATCTTGGAACAAACCAGAAATATCGAGTGTTTGTTCAAACACTTCACCTTGTTGTAGGTACCAACCATCAACGATGGACTGCAGACGCGCTTGTTCTGTTTCTACAACCATTGGTGGTAAGTTTGCCGATTCGATTTCGAACTGAAATACGGTGCTTACCGTACCCAAAACCTTACTTGACGAATCAATGTCTTGCGCCGTTAGAACAATCTCAAAATCACCAGCTTTCTCTACGATTGCAGTTGGATGTAGAACAATCAGGTTGCCAGTTTGCACAACTTCAATGCCTGTGCCTGCAAAGCTGTGCGTCAGTTTGGTTGTCACAAGGTTTTGGTCTTTGTCTGCAAATAGACCTTCAATGTCTAGCTCTAAGCCATCAAAGTCCACGCCTTGTACGATTTTTGGTAGTTTTTCTAGCTTATCTTTAGCTGCCTTTTCGACGATTTTGTTTATGGTTAGCTTGTTATTAACTACCGTTTCAGGTGCTAAGGTGTCGCTGTCTGGGGTCGCGTCAGTGATGATTGGACGTAGATTTGGGTCATTGATGTTTTCGCCAGATGCAACAAGACGTTCCACTTCTTGGTTTGCCGCTTGAGCAAACTCCGTGGCTTTTTTCTCGTAGTTCGTTGGGTTTTGTGCTTTCGAGTCGGTCAGAATCTGAGCGGTTTTATGTAGTTCGGCGTTTTTTGTCGCACCTTCAACAAAATCACTGTACAGATCAATTGGTGCTTCTTCTGAGCCTCCTAGCGCTTGGTTTACTTTCGCTTTCGCATCTTCTTCACTAATGGCTGGATCTTTTGCCATTTCAATCGCCACAAGATCCGTGATAGGTGAAATCACGTTTGACGATGTTGGTGCACGGAATACGATTTCGTGCGCCATAGCTTGGCCTGGATGATCCATATCAACCGTGTATTTGCCAGCGTACTCTTTCGCATCCAAGGCGATGAGCTGTTTCTGCTTTGAACCGTTTGGTGTGATGGTCTGTAGCGCTAGAGTGCTTTCTGGTTTTGCATCCAATTTCAGTTGACCTTTCTCATCGGTCAGACCAAGGAATGTTTCTTGAGTGTCCCATTGGCCGTTGTTGTTCGTATCTTCAAAAACAACGGCATGCTTGAAGTAGCCGTCAAAACCTGTGATCACAACGCCGTCGTTAGCACTGTTTGAACCACCATCTGAACCGCCACAGCCTGTAAGAGCGATAGCCACTGACGCTGCTAGTAAACTCACCTTATTCATTATTTATTTGTCCTTGTTTCGTTTCCGAATGAGAAAGTCGCTTTTTTTATTATTTTTTTCTTTATATCTCACTAGTGAGATATAAGAGAGTGGTGTCTTTTTAATGACTATTGAGCTTAGGTTCAAGACACGAAAATCCGCACAAAACCCGTAAAATTTATTTCTATTTTTTGTCTATGATGGAAAATTTATAATTTGATCACGGTTCCAGTTTTATTTTGGGAATGATTGTTTTGTTAATATAACCACCGGTAAAAAAGGTTTATTGGGTGTCTCTAAGGACAGGGGCGTGATAAATCATGTTGATCTTAAATTCCTCAACGCGATCAGCAAATTGAGGGTGAGGTTTAAGCACATAACTGTAGACTTCGCCTGGAATGAATATGTCGTAATCTGTGTATTCAAGGTTGTAAAACATAAATGTTCGTTGCCAGTAATTATCTGGCCAGTCAGCACAATGTATTGGTGTCACGTTGTCAAAATCCATTGAGCTAGAGATAATATCGGCAAACTCTCCTCGCCCAGCTACGATAGAGCTGTACCAGTAAAATAAATAATCATGACAAAAGAGGTCATGTTGATTTGATTTCATATTGAGATCAGAGTCCAGTTTGTGCACTGGTTCGTTACCCTGAACACTTCTATCAAATATGTAGTTGCTAGCAGTCCCGTTTATGTAACCTCCTCCTGAAATTGGGAAGAGGTAGTCAAACGACGTTCCTTGATATTCGTACTCGCCAGTGTGGACATTGATGCGCTTTTCCATGGACTGCTTGTTCTTTTGCATGGTATAGCTTTCGAATTGTTTACCATCAAACACGGTGATGAAGTAGTTCCGAGTATCTTCATGAACCTGAGATGGGTATTCTTTTTTGATGGTCCAAATTTGGCGTACACCTTGGACATAAATGATCAACGAGTCATCACTGATTTTGTACTTGCCCACTTTTTTCAAGTCTCCCTTTTCAGGACACTGGCGTTTGTTGTGTGAGGCGGCATAACTTACTTCGCCCCCCTCAAACTGAAAGGCCTCGCAATACACCACTTCATACGCGTACGCGATACCTGCAAGATTTTGTGTCGTCTCTAGGCGATAAACTACATCGCCAACTAACGAGTGTTCTGTGTCATTTTGATCGGGTGTGATAACGGGTAACTCAAAGCGCGTTGTGACCCATGCATGATCGCTATTACCGTGATAATCATCGCGCGCTGCTACCGCCAAATATGTGGTGGTTTTTATTTCCTCAGGCGCTCCTTGCACCATCATTTGTCCTTGGTTGAGGACTCTTAACCCATTGGCGTTTTCAAGCCAAATCTGAGTGGTGAGGAGATCGCCATCTGGGTCTTCAAAAAGCTGGTTAAGGTTGAGCGAATAACTCACCGGAGAGTTTTGTTTCAGCTCCCAAGCATAAATAATGGTTTGTAGCTGCTGTTCCACAGTGAGGTTGATGATGGGTTTATTATTCTCTGATGGGTCCTCTTGTGGTCGGCTGTTCTTATCACCCAATGCTGACTCGTAAAACGTGTTGTCTTCTGTGGTATGAAATGGATTCGTAACAGGGCCAGGTTGTCCTAAAAGGGCGGAGTTAAATGCGTCATCTCCCGTCTTTTTAGGAGTGCGATCCAACGCAGAACCTGTCAACGCTTGCTTTACTTCAACTAAAGATGTGCGCTCATATTGACGATGTGCTTGCTGGGTTGACTTGTCGGCGTTGTCTGACGAGTCTTTCACAGATGCCAAATTGTGTTTGTTTGAAATGAAGTAAATACCGAACAAACCGACGCATACTGCGCCGATTATCCAAAGCTTTTTGTTCATGATTACGTGTGCGCCATTCGTGATTGTAGCCAACTGCGAGAGAATTTGAGGTCTTTCTCTATCAGGCTTGCGCTGCACTCGAGTAGCTCACTGATTTCTTGGTTTTTCATGCCCATTAAATACTTGAGTTTGAGTGCGCTCGATTGGCGTGGATAGCGGCTACTGAAACTATCCAGAGCTTTATCCATGATAATCAATTGCTCGAAACGATCTTCTTCATCTCTCATCAATGTAATGTGTTGACGCTTTTGTGCTTGGTGCGAGCGTGCGTTGTCGATCAAGATTTGACGCATCACTTTGGCGGCCATCAAAAAGAAATCGCGCTTTGTTTCAATTTCACTCATGTCGCAGTTGGACATTTTCAGGTAAGCATCATGAATTAATGCCGTGGTGCTGTTGACGCTGTCTGCCAGTACTTTGTTGTCGGTGCCGTACTTTTCTGCATTTCGTTCACGCTCGTGCTGGGCGATCTTACGCAACTGTAAATAAGCAAACTGATAGAGCTCGCTCTCAGCTCGTTTATCACCAGATTGCCATTGTTGAATGATTTGTGTCAGTGCTACTGCTGTTGCCATGGTTATACATCCTCGCTCACTTTGACAAATTCAGAAATGGTGTGGGTTTCAATGCGATCGGAACCGTCTTGGTTGCGCAGAACATTTTGTTGATAGCGATATAAAATGCCTTGCTCCCAAGTTGCACCAGCTGGCAAGTATTCCCAGCTGGTGTAATTGATTTCAGATGGGGTTGTTGACCAACGTACCATGACGTTCATTTGCGCGAGTTCGGCTTTGGGGGCGCTATTGTTGACCCACCACATGTCGGCAAATTCGCGGGTAACATCTTGGGTGTACAGGCTTGTATCGGTTGGGCAGGTGTCCGTATTTTGCGGCAGTCGCATGACTTGTTGATGGCGCATCAATAGGCACGATTGTGTCATGGACTGTTGGTGGTATTCGGTTTGCTGCCACACACCGAGGTAGTCAATATCGTGTTCGCTAGTATTTGGATACGTAAACCAGAGCATTTCTGTGCGGTTATTGTGTTGGATGTTTTTTTTACGCCCGAGACCTTGTACTTTTTCCATCAATAACTCGGTGCTCGGATCAAAATTGAGGGCAACGGAGCGGTACTTCCAGTCGCCTTCATCATCGAAGTCTTCGAGAGAGAAGCCATTCAAGTCGTTGCGGGTGCACCCTGTGATTGAACAACCAACGATATTAAACCAATCCGCAAACTTGCTTATCGGTTCGACGACATCTTCCGTGATAGGGCGCTTCATCGAGAGGAAGCAGCCTTGAAAATGATCGCCAATGCTTGGGTGTTCAATCAATGAGTCTTTGGTGATAGTGAATCGAGTTTCACCAATAGGAGGACGATATTTGGGATGATGCTGATAGCGTAGATCGTAAGCACAAGCGCGGCCTTGCCAATCCTTCTTTTTGATGACGATGTTTTTGAACGTCATGTCGCGAGGTTCAAAAATGATCTCATCAGAGGTAAAGTTTTTTTCAATGTACTGCTGGCTTTCGTTTAGGTGCTCAATCGCCTCATTGACAGATACCCAATCGAGATTGAGGTAGCGTTTAGCGTCATCCAGGTAATTGAGATCAAGGCCTTTGAGCTGGCTTTGAAAGTGAGGATCAGACAGCACACGGTTTGCTAGGACAATTTCCTCACGATTCTCGGGCGTGCTGTCGAGAGAAAGCAGCAGACGCGTCATATTGATGCTGCGGCTAGGTTTGGTTGTCGCCATCGTCGGCGTCAGCACTTCTTGGCTTGATAAGGTCGTCAGCAGATAACCTTTATCATCGTTACCAAGGAAGAAGCTAATTACATCACCGGGTTGGTAATGAAATGCTCCTTGCTGAGTGACGCCAGTGATATTGGAACTGGTTTTGTAATACAGGCCAGTCACTGGGGCGTCGATAAAGTAGCCTTGCTTCAAGGTTGAAGCTGGTGGGTGTGAAGTGGCAACTGAAACGTCTGCTGCCAACGTGGACGTAGCCGTCAATGCAGACAGCCAAAATACCACTGAACGTGTATACATCTTGTTTAAGCCTTATTGGTTGGTGCTGTCCTTAGACGCACAATTTGGCTGACAACTCATTGGTGTAGTTAGGTGCTTCTCTGGCACCGGTGTCATCATCGCCAACAACATTTTTTGTTTTATATGTTTGGGGATATCTGGGTTAGAGAGTATCCGCCTTCGTGTTAACTCCATCATGGAGTTCACTGAGAGATGTTCGACATTTTGCCCCTTCGCGTGGAAGATGAGGCGAGTCATTTCGTACATCATATCTTCTGCAATCTTCTTCTCTTGTTGCAACTGGATATTCTTTTGCATCATGGCGCTGCCAAATAACACACCAGAGAGCACAATGATGCCTGACAATACCGAAGCAAGGGGACGTCGTTGTACCAAGCGAAAGGCGCTATACAATGGCCAGTTTTTTTTCTGCTCGATTGGACGGCGTTCGATAATTCGTTCGATATCAATGCGCAATGCTCGAACATTGATATATCGCATTTGAGTGGCAGGACGCGTTGCGCGTCTTATCACCCAGTAAACATCAGACCAAATTGTTGGTGATGGAAACATCAAAGCGAGAATTTTGCCTAAGGAGTACACGTCGCTTTGCTCTGTTAGAACCTGTCCTGCTTGCTGCTCTGGGCTGGCAAAATTTTGGCTAAACGCAATCAGCGCTGAGGGTGAATCTTCTCGGTTGGAGTGCGCTTTTTGAGTCAAGTTGAAGTCAAGCAGCTTGGGACGCTTGCTACGATCAATCAGTATATTTTCTGGTTTTAGATCGGCATGCAAAACCTGGTGCTGGTGGGCGTGCTCCATCGCCTGGCAGATCTGCTTAAACAACAGCAGCTTCTCCGTTTTTTCTAGCTTATTTTCAGATAGGTACTCATCCAAAGTTTGACCAAACACCCGCTCCATCACGATGTAAACCGAATCTTGATGGAGACCGCCGTCAAACACTTTCGCGATGTAAGGATGGTTTAGACGCGCGAGAAGTTGAGCTTCATCGAAGAGTGCGCGTTGCCCTAACACATTGCTCAAATTGCTTTGAATAAACTTGATAGCCAGATCTTGCTCGAACGTTTCATCTGCACGTAGAGCTGCGTATACGACACCCATGCCACCACGCCCCAACTCATGAGTTAGGCGGTACTTACTGATGATTTCTCCGCTTAGATCGACGTCTTGGTTCGTTGCCTGATGAGCACCAAAATAAAGTAACTGCGTTAGTTGTTCTTCCGGTGTCTCGTTGGCTAAAAGAGGAACGAGTTGTCGATACAGCTCAGGTTGACTTCGTTGCAATGCTTGGAGGTATTGCTGCTTTTGGGAGTCGTCCAGATCAAGCAGGTGGTAGTAAATCTGGGTTTCGCTAGAGCCTAACTGCACTGTGACTAATGTCTTATTCTTTTAGGTACGGCATTTTATAAGAACTTTGATATAAATGTCATTTATTTATTCGGTTTTGATTCACAATCCATGAAACGCAATTTGATGGCTAATGGAGTAATAACGTCATGATTTTGCGAATTATTTTCACTGAGCTTGTCGGGAGAGAGTCTATTCGTCATAATGTTACTTGTAACATTACTGATAAATCACATATTTATGGCTCAACAGAATAAGAAAACTCGTACGACATTGCAGGATGTCGCAGACCAGGTTGGCGTCACGAAGATGACCGTTTCACGCTATATGCGTAACCCTGAATCGGTGGCAGAAAAGACTCGTGCTAAGATTGCGACTGCGATTGAAGAGATGGGTTACATCGAAAACCGTGCACCGGCGATGTTGTCAAAGTCCTCCAGTAAAGCCATTGGTATTTTACTGCCGTCTTTGTCCAACCAAATTTTTGCTTCCTTTGTTCAGGGCATAGAGATGGTGACCAAAGCCAATGGCTATGAGACGCTTTTAGCGCATTTTAGCTACGATGAGCTTGAAGAAGAGCGCAAGATCGCGTCATTACTCTCTTATCAAGTCGATGGGCTTATTCTAACTGAAAGCCATCACACGCCGCGTACATTACAGATGATCAAAAATGCGGGCATTCCGGTGGTCGAAACCATGGAACTGCCATCGGAGCCGATTGATATGGCGGTTGGACTCGATCATGAAGATGCGTCGTACACCGTGGTTAAGCAGATGCTAGATACGGGGAAGCGTACAATCGTCTATTTTGGCGCGCGTCTGGATACGCGAACCAAATTGCGGATGCAAGGTTACGATCGCGCGATGACAGAAGCAGGGCTAGAACCCAAACATGTATTAACTGGTGATCATTCTAGTTTTTCTTTAGCGCATGATTTGCTCGAACGCGCACTGGAAACGCACCCAACGCTCGATGGGGTGTTCTGTACCAACGATGACATCGCAATTGGCACCATGCTGAGTGCGCAGCAACGTGGCATTCAAGTTCCACAGCAATTGGCAGTGGCGGGCTATAACGCGCTGGATATCGGTCAAACCATCAGCCCGAAACTGACCAGCGTTGATACGCCGCGTTTCCAAATTGGTGTAAAGAGCGCAGAGCTATTAATTGCGCGCCTGAAAGGCGAAACACAAGAAGAAAAAGTCTTCGATATGGGTTATCAGATCACGTCGGGAGAGAGTGTTTAACTAATTGTTAACTGCTCTTTGTATTCGCTCATCAATGGTATTGGTAGGTTAGGGTATGGCACATCAGCTGGATGCATTGGATCTCAACTTAATGCGTTTATTAAAAGCTGTGGTGGAAAACCGCAGCATCAAGCTGGCCGCAATGCAGCTTGGCATTTCTCAACCGAGCGCCAGCCGCGGCGTGATGAAGTTGAAGCAAGTGTTTGATGACCCGCTTTTTGTGCGTAAAGCACATGGGGTAGAGCCATCACCCATGGCGATTCGTCTCGCCGCCGAGTTCGACAATATGGTTGCACCACTGGAAAAAGTGGTGCAAGAATTTGAAGTGTTCGACCCACTGCAATACCAAGGGCAGATTGCGATTGTAACTGACCCTTATTTGATGGATGAGCAAGGGCAGCGACTGCTCACTGGTTGTCATCGAGCCTTTCCCAAAGCGCACTTTGCCTTTTCCAGCTGGAATACTTACTCGCACGATGAAATGTTAGAAGGCGAGCACGATTACTGCATTCTTGACCAAGAGACCGAGCTGTCGAAAGACATTTACATGCGCCCGTTATTCGTTGAAAAACGAGTGATTTTGGCGCGCAAAAACCACCCAACGTTGTCGAAAGTCAGCAATGATTGGGACACGGTGTCCAAACTACCACTTGTCTCTTTGCCTGCGCCCGCGTCATATAAACCGCTTTGTACCGTGGAGTCCGAGTATCGACGCATGGGTTATGAGCCAGTAGTGTTACTGAAGTCCTATAATTTGCGTTTGGCTTGCCAAATGTTGCAAGAAACCGACGCGATTATGTATGCCAGTCAAAGCTCGGCATTGTTGATGCCAGAACTCGCCTCTTACGCAATGCCACCCGTTAATCGTGAGTTTAGCCAGTTTGTTGTCTCTGGCGGTTTCCTTCAAACCAACCGCAACCATCCTTTGCACAGACACCTACATAAAGTGGTGCGACAAACCCTCAATACGCCGCTGATTTTTACGAAATGACGTCACCTTATGGCATCGGCTGAATGAGAGAGTAGATGCTTTAACCTTATCAATATTGTGTGATTACATAGACAACCTACTTCTTAAGATATTCAAAAATGAATATCTCAATTACCTGTCTCTTTTTCCTACCCAGCGCTAATCTTATCTCAAATAGTCAGGAGAAGTGGCTCATTTTTATCTTTTTAACTTTTTGAATGTCGATACAGGTACGCGACATTCACCATTCTCCGTTATGCATTTTTTTAATTTCTGATGGAGGATTAATCATGCTAGTTGCACGTCTATTTTTATTGCTCGCTATCGTTGCCGAAGTGGCTGGCACAAGCACTATGTCTCTTATCGGACAAGGGCACGGGTGGTGGGGCTACATCGTAATGTATGTGCTGATCGCAATCTCTTACTACTTTCTCGCGTTTGCCGCGAAGAAAATATCTATCGGTGTGGCATACGCTGTCTGGGAAGGGTTGGGTATCTCGTTGATCACCGTGGTGTCGATCATCGCCTTTGATGCCAACTTAAACCATCAAGAGTTGTTTGGTTTGATGTTAGCCGTTGTTGGCATTGTGTGTGTGACCTTAGGGGAATCACATGGTCAACCTAACGCTAAGAAAAACGCCGATAAACCGGCAAAAGAACGTTCATTTTCTACTAGTACAAGGTGCGAATCATGAGTCAATTTTTTACGATGTCATTTGGATTTGTCGTGATGGCTGCCTTGGTCGATATCATGGCCAATATGGCGCTGACACGCTCAAAAGGTTTTAAATATAAAGGCTGGGGCATTGCGGCGATTGTGTTGGTACTGACAGCATTCACGCTGTTGGCACAAGCGGTGAAAGAGATCGACTTAGCCATTGCTTATGCCTCTTGGGGTGCGATCGGTATCTTGGGTACCGCAGTGGGTGGAGCCTTGCTGTTTAAGCAGAAACTCAAGCCAATCGGCTGGTTTGGTATCTTTGTGGTGATTGCTGCCGTCGTAGTGATGAAGACCGCTTGATGTAATTTACTGAATGCTAGATATCGTCATTCTGAGCAGCAAGAGACGAGCAAGGTTCCTGATCTCGCTTAGGCTCGTCGGAATGACGGATTCATTCGTTTAAAAAGAACCGAGGCCAATCCTAAAGCTTGCCATTCTGAACTGCGAGGGACGGTCGTGATTCAGAATCTACCAACAAAAAGTGCTGTAGCAGAGGGGTTTTCTCTGGCTTCACAGCACGTTGATAGTAGATTCCTGATCTCGCTTAGGCTCGTCGGAATGACGGATTCATTTTTTTAGAAAGAACTGAGGCTAATCCCAAAGCTCGTCATTCTGAACAGCGAGGGACGAGCGTGATTCAGAATCTACCAACAAAAAGTGCAGTGGCAGAGGAGTTTTCTCTAGCTTCACAACACGTTGATAGTAGATTCCTGATCTCGCCTAGGCTCGTCGGAATGACGGATTCATTTTTTTAGAAAAAGAGCAGTGACCAATCCTAAAGCTTGTCATTCTGAACAGCGAAGGACGAGCAAGATTCAGAATCTACCAACAAAAAGTGCTGTATTAGAGGGGATTTTCTCTGGCTTCACAGCACGTTGATATTAGATTCCTGATCTCGCCTAGGCTCGTCGGAATGACGGATTCATTTGTTTTTAGAAAGAGCGGTGGCCAATCTCAAAGCTCGTCATTCTGAACAGCGAGGGACGAGTGTGATTCAGAATCTACCAACAAAAAGTGCTGTGGTAGAGGGGTTTTCTCTGGCTTCACAGCACGCTGATATTAAATTCCTGATCTCGCCTAGGCTCGTCGGAATGACGGACTCATTCATTTTTAAAAAGAACCGAGGCCAATCTCAAAACTCGTCATTCTGAACAGCGAAGGACGAGCAAGAGTCAGAATCTACCAACAAAAAGTGCTGTGGCAGAGGAGTTTTCTCTGGCTTCACAGCATTTTGCTATTAGGTTCCTGATCTCGCCTAGGCTCGTCGGAATGACGGATTCATTTTTTTAGAAAGAGCAGTGACCAATCCTAAAGCTTGTCATTCTGAACAGCGAAGGACGAGCAAGATTCAGAATCTACCAACAAAAAGTGCTGTATTAGAGGGGATTTTCTCTGGCTTCACAGCACGTTGATATTAGATTCCTGATCTCGCCTAGGCTCGTCGGAATGACGGATTCATTCGTTTTTAGAAAGAGCGGTGGCCAATCTCAAAGCTCGTCATTCTGAACTGCGAGGGACGAGCGTGATTCAGAATCTACTAACAAAAAAGTGCTGTGGCAGAGGAGTTTTCTCTGACGTCATAGCATGTCGATATTAGATTCCTGATCTCGCCTAGGCTCGTCGGAATGACGGATTCATTCGTTTTTAGAAATAGCGGTGGCCAATCTCAAAGCTCGTCATTCTGAATAGTGAGGGACGAGCGTGATTCAGAATCTACCAACAAAAAGTGCTGTAACAGAGGGGGATTTTCTCTTGCTTCACAGCACGTTGATAGTAGATTCCTAATCTTGCTTAGGCTCGTCGGAATGACGGACTCATTCATTTTTAAAAAGAACCGAGGCCAATCCCAACGCTCGTCATTCTGAACAGCGAGGGACGAGCGTGATTCAGAATCTACCAACAAAAAGTGCTGTGGCAGAGGAGTTTTCTCTGGCTTCACAGCACGTTGATATTAAATTCCTGATCTTGCTTGGGCTCGTCGGAACGACGAGGTCTTTCTTCTCGCCTTAAACAATAAAGCTTGCGCCTTCTTCTGCACTCGATACGTTTTGGCGGATCACGCTAAACAGACCTCGTCCCCAAGTTTGTTGGGTCGATTCGGTATCGAAATGAATCAACTCGCGACCAGTGGTGTCGCTTAAGTTGTTCAGTTCACCCGTTTGGCAATCCAGACGAATCAAATCACCGTTGCGCACCAAACCAATCGCGCCACCACGAATGGCTTCTGGAGAAACGTGAATCGCAGACGGAATTTTACCGGATGCACCAGATAAACGACCGTCCGTCACTAGCGCGACTTTAAAGCCCGCTTTTTGCACGTTCCCTAAAATTGGCATCAGCTTGTGCAGTTCAGGCATGCCGTTTGCCGCTGGGCCGTTGTGTGTGACCACAACGATGCAGTCTTTGTTCAGGTCGCCACGTTTGTACGCGGCCTCCACTTCGTGTTGGCATTGGAATACGATCGCTGGTGCCACAATCACGCGTTGCTCTTCTTTCACCGCAGACACTTTCACCACGGCTTTGCCTAAGTTGCCAGTCAGTACGCGAGTGCCGCCAGTATTTTGGAATGTGGCGTCTGGTTTGGCGATCACGTCACCGTCTTGGCTGCCTTGGCACGATGTCCAGGTCAGTTGGCCATCGACAAGGCTCGGTAGCGTCATTTGGTCTTCAAATTCACCAAACACGGGTTTCACATCGCGATGCAAAAGCTCGGATTCGTTCAAGCGGTGCAATAACGCAGGCACGCCACCCGCGTCTTGGAACGCGTTCATATCGGCTGGGCCGTTCGGGTAAACGCGAGCTAACAAAGGAACCACATCCGACAGATCGCTGATGTCTTGCCACGTGAGCAAGATGCCAGCAGCACGCGCCACGGCGATCATATGAATGGTGTGATTGGTACTGCCGCCAGATGCAAGTAGAGCGATGATGCCGTTGACCAAGCTCTTTTCTGTGACCACCTCGGCCAGCGGACGAAAGTGTGCAGAACCCGCCGTCATAGAGGCGATTTTCAGAGCTGCGTGATCGGTTAACGCTTTACGCAGTTGGGTATGGGGATGAATGAATGCCGAACCTGGCAGCATCAAGCCCATGGCTTCGAACACCAACTGGTTGGTATTGGCGGTGCCGTAAAATGTACACGTACCCGCAGAGTGGTAAGCGCGACACTCCATATCCAGCAGAGCGTCTTTGCCGACTTCTCCCGCTGCGTATTTTTGGCGCACGTCGACTTTCTCTTCGTTGCTGATGCCTGTTGCCATCAGACCCGCTGGCACAAACGCCGTTGGTAGGTGTGCGTAAGACAGCGCGCCCATCAGTTGCCCCGGTGCGATTTTGTCACAGATGCCAAGCAGTAATGTGGCATCAAAGACATTGTGACTCAAAGACAACGCCGTTGATTGCGCAATTAAGTCACGCGAAAACAGTGACATATCCATGCCGGCTTGACCTTGAGTCACCCCATCGCACATCGCTGGCACACAACCTGCGACTTGCGCTGTATGGCCGTAGTCCGCCAGCACTTTTTTGATTTGTGCTGGGTAGTCTTGGTACGGCTGGTGGGCGCTCAACATGTCGTTGTAGGCGCTGATCAGCGCGACATTGGCATGAGTAAAATCGAGAATATTTTTCTTTTCAGAAGAGCAAGAAGCGGCGACTGCATGGGCTAAGTTACCACAAGATAAACCAACGCGGCCTTTGCCCGCTTCGGCTTGCACTTCGGTGCGAGCAAGAAACGCAGCGCGCGCTTCACGGCTGCGCTCGGTCAAACGCTGTGTGACCTCAAGAACAACAGAGTGAGTCATTACGCCACCTCGATCGCTTGCATTTTGATTAGCTCAGTAGCAGAGCGTTCCACCACGTCGCTGATGTCTCCGTCGATACTGACGATCAGAGTTTGAGGCTCGTTGTCTGGGCGCTCTAGTGTCTCGAATTGGCTCTTCACCATGTTTTCTTTCATGAAGTGGCCTTTGCGCATACGCATGCGATTAAGGATCAACTCCATATCGCCATCAAGGAACAAGAAGGTCACGTTGTTGTTACCTTCGCGGATCTGATCGCGGTAAATCTTTTTCAGTGCTGAACAGACAATAATGCCGTGTTCGTTTTTGCTTTCTAGGCTGTACGCCGCATCACGAATGCGTTCTAGCCATGGCTTGCGATCATCATCGTTCAGAGGCTGGCCCGATGCCATTTTCTGAATGTTCGCTCGTGGATGAAGATCATCACCATCAATGAATTTACGCCCTAGCTTTTTCGCTAGATGCTCACCAATTGTGCTTTTACCACTAGCACAAACGCCCATAACGATGACACTACTACCAGCCATAACTTATCCTCATAACCAAATTTGCGCGTGATCTCAATTTTTGAATTCACTTTAAAATATGGGTTTATCTTATTCATGTTATCGGTAACATGTTACCGGTAACTGAAATAAATGTGAACCATAACACAAACAATAATTCTTAAAGGTGAACCTATGGAGCAATTAACCCAAGCCCCAGATCCTACGTTCCTACTGACGATTGCAGGCCTTGCCATTGCAGCGTTACTCGTTCTGATCATTAAACTGAAAGTCCATGCTTTTGCTTCCCTTACTATGGTGAGTTTAGGTACGGCAATCGCCACTGGCGTTCCTTCAGAGAAAGTCGTATCGACCATGATGGGCGGCTTCGGCGGCACGCTGGCTTCCGTGGCATTGCTGGTTGGTCTTGGTGCGATGATCGGTAAAATTCTTGAAGTGACTGGCGGTGCGAAAGTGCTGGCAGACACTTTGATTGGTCGCTTTGGTAAAGAGCGCGCACCATTTGCTTTGGGCGTCGCTTCATTACTGTTTGGCTTCCCAATCTTCTTCGATGCTGGCCTTGTAGTGATGATGCCAATCATCCTAAGTGTGGCGGCTCGTTTTGGTGGCTCACCAATTAAATACGCGTTGCCTGCAGCTGGTGCTTTTGCGGTTATGCACGCGTTTGTTCCACCACACCCAGGTCCGGTTGCAGCGGCAGAATTCCTTGGTGCAAACATCGGTCTGTTATTGGTGGTGGGTATTCTGGTGGCTATTCCAACTTGGTACCTTGGCGCTTACCTATTTGGTTTGTACGCGGGCAAAAAATTCGATATCCCACTATCTAAAGCCTTCTTTAATGGCGAAGCGATGGTGGATGAGCGCAACGCACCAAAATTTGGCACGGTTATGACCATCCTTGTGCTGCCAGTCCTGCTAATCTGTTTGGATACGGTACTGAACACACTGGCGGTTGCGGGTGTGATTGATGGCAAAACGGCACTGGTTGAGTTCCTACGTATGCTAGGTAAAACTCCAGTCGCGTTGCTGATTACTTTGATTGTCTGTCTGGCTGTGTTTGCCAAAGACTACGGCATGGCAAAACTAGAAAAATTGTGTGGTGAGTCATTGGCTCCAATCTGTGGCGTTATCCTAGTAACGGGTGCTGGTGGCATGTTTGGCGGCGTACTGCGTTCAAGTGGTATCGGTGATGCACTGGCTGACGTTCTTACAGACACAGGTATGCCTGTGATTGTGGCGGCGTTTGTGATTTCAACCTGTCTGCGTGTTGCTCAAGGCTCGGCAACGGTAGCGCTAACCACTACGGCAGCTCTTATCGCGCCAGTTGTGGCTGCATCAACAGGTTTGAGTGAACTCGACCTTTGCTTTATCGTAATCGCGATTGCGGGTGGTGCAACGGTACTGTCTCACTTCAATGACTCTGGTTTCTGGTTGGTATCTCGTTTGCTTGAGATGGATGAGAAAACCACATTAAAAACTTGGACGGTAATGGAAACGTTACTTGGCGGTATCGCGTTTATTATCGTCGCAACATTAAGCTTTATTCTTTAGAGGTTCCCCATGACAACACTTGAACAACGATTAAGAGATATCAAAATCGTCCCAGTTATCGCAATCAACGACGTAGCACACGCTCTGCCACTGGCAAAAGTGTTGGTAGAAAACGGTTTACCATGTGCGGAAGTGACATTCCGCACCGAAGCGGCGGCGGAGTCGATTCGCATCATGCGTGAAGCGTACCCAGAATTGTTGATTGGCGCGGGCACCGTTCTGACCACAGAACAAGTGGATATCGCGATCGAAGCGGGCGTGGACTTTATCGTTAGCCCAGGCTTCAACCCAACCACAGTGAAATACTGTCAGCAACGTGGTGTGACTATCGTACCGGGTGTAAACAACCCAAGCTTGGTTGAGCAAGCGATGGAAATGGGTCTGCGTACGTTGAAGTTCTTCCCTGCTGAGCCATCAGGCGGCGTAAACATGCTGAAAGCACTGACGGCGGTTTACCCTGTGGAATTCATGCCGACAGGTGGCGTAAGCCCATCCAACGTGGAAGATTACCTAGCGCTGAAATCGGTTGTGGCTTGTGGCGGTACTTGGATGGTGCCAACCGCAATGATGGACAACGGCGATTGGGAAGGCATTGCTGAATTGGTTCGTGCAGTTAAGTAAAACGCACAAACGGCTCCGAAATACCCCCGAACGTTAGAAAACGTGACACAAAAAAGGGTCATCAAGTTACTTGATGACCCTTTTGCTTTTGGGAATGAAACAGCTTTAGAAGTGATGCTTCATAAAGCGCTTAATAAAGCGAATGAAATCGGCTTCGGCTAGCTTCGCGCACTTCAATGTTTGGGCGTGAGACAGTTCTACATCACCCAAACCTTCTGCCATGTTGGTGATCGCACACACTGCCAATACGGGTAAGCCGCAATGCGCCGCAGAAATCACTTCTGGCACGACCGACATGCCCACTACATCACCACCGATGATTTGCATCATGCGGATTTCGGCTGCGGTCTCAAAGTTGGGGCCTGTGTAAGAGACAAACACACCTTCATTCAGGTGAATGCCATTGGCTTTGCCGACTTCAAACGCTTCTGCGCGCAGGTCTTTGTCGTACGCATTGGCGAGGCTGAAGAACCTCGGGCCGTACTCTTCATCATTCGGACCGATCATTGGCGATTCAGGCATGGTATTGATGTGGTCATGAAATACCACCAGAGAACCGACGTCGATGCGTTCAGGGCGAAGTGAGCCTGCCGCGTTGGTGACGAGCAGAAACTCACAGCCCAGCTTTTTAAAGGTGCGCACGGGCGTTGTCATGACCTTCATTGAACCGTGTTCGTAGTAGTGACCGCGACCTTTCATGCACACTACGTCTACGCCGCCCATGGTACCAAGCACCAACTCACCAGAGTGGCCTTGCACGGTGCTAATCGGAAAGCCTTCGAGCTCTTCGTATGGAATGACCACTTTGTCTTGTAGCTCGTCTGCCAATACGCCTAAGCCAGAGCCTAAAATAAACGCCGCTTTAGGTTGGAAGTTTGGTTTGCGTTCGCGAATGGTTTGTAGCGCGCCGATTACTGGATCGTGATTCATGTTAGTCACCTTCTGGTTGTGTGTTGATTCCATTGTGTGACTTTCTGCGCTGGTTATCTTTGCTTTATTCGCTACTATCATCCTCAAAAAGAGGATGATGAAATTCGCTAGGACTCAATGCATGAAGTCAGAACCATTTGAGCGCGTGACGCTGAAGATGCTGCGTTACTTTTACGAGGTCGCACAAACCAAGCATTTCACTAAGGCGGCCGAGAACCTCAATATCACCAATTCGCCGTTGAGCAATCGCATCAAAGAGTTGGAAGAGGTGCTTAACGTCAAACTGTTTGAGCGTGATTCAAGAAACGTCATGCTGACGGAGGCCGGGCGATTGTTGGAGTCCAAATGCCAACTGATTTTTCAGACCTTGGATGTCTCACTCAATCAAGTGCAGCAAGTGGGTTTGAACCAGAGAAACATCTTGCGAGTTGGTGTGGTAAGTAGCGCATTTTGGGGCGGATTTGATCGTCTGTTACAGCGCTTCCATGCTGAGCATGACACTTATCACGCCGACATTTTTGACCTTAACCCAGAGACGCAAAAGAAGCATCTGAGCGAGAAGAAAATCGATGTGGGCATTGTGCGTTTTGCTGATGCACTCAACATTTATCCGTATCAGTCGGTATCTTTGGGCAAAGATGTGTTTGTGGTGGCGGTGTCGGAGCAACATGAGTTAGCCAGCAAATCTTTGCTGCGGCTCCAAGATTTAAAGGCGTGTGAGTTTGCGTTTATGAGTTTGGCGAATTCTGCCTCGGCAAACTTCATCATCAATGCCTGTCTGCAAGAAGGCTTTTCACCCCATATTGGCAAACAAGTGGTGGAGCCAAGCACCTTGATGGCATATGTAGCAAACAGCAATACCGTGACGTTGGTTCCGTCGACGTTTTCTCAGCATCATTGGCATGGGATTCGTTTTATCAAGCTGAAAGAGTCACTGTGTGCAGACTTGTGTCTGATTCATGATGGTAAGCAGGAGAGTGCTATTAAAGCCGAGTTTATTCGCACATTATTAGAGAATGCGAGTTAAGCATGGGATAACAAAAAAAGGTCATCCTAAGATGACCTTTTCAAATGATTCGCTGAAATCAGCAATGCGATTAGCGCGTAATTAACGCATCGTTACGAACTCTTCAGAGCCCGTTGGGTGGATAGCCACAACAGAGTCGAAGTCTGCTTTGGTTGCGCCCATCTTCATTGCTACGCCGAAGCCTTGGATCATTTCATCTACCGTGAAACCGATGCCGTGCAGACCAACAACCGTTTCTTCTTCGCCCGCACATACAAGCTTCATCTTACATGGTTGACGGTGCTTAGTAACGGCGGTGTACATCGCCGTAAAGCCAGACGTGTAGACTTTGATATTGTCTTTGCCGTACTTCTCTTCCGCTTCTTGCGTCGTTAGACCGATAGTGCCGATTGGTGGGTGGCTAAATACCACAGTTGGTACCAAATCGTAGTCCATCTTCGCGTTTGGTTTGTTGTTGAACAAACGCTCAGAAAGTTGACGACCCGCTTTCACTGCTACTGGCGTTAGCTCGATACCGCCTTCCATGATGTCACCCACACAGTAGATGCCTTTCACGTTGGTTTCTTGGTATTCGTCTACCTTGATGTAGCCTTTTTCGTTCGTTGCCACACCGGTTGACGCTAGGTTGATTGCGTCTGTCGCAGGGTGACGACCGATTGCCCAAATCAGTTGGTCAACGTTTTGGCTTTCACCGTTTTCTAGGTGCAGAGTTAGGCTGCCATCGGCTTCTTTTACCACTTCTTTTGGTACAGAGTGGGTGTGCAGTTTTGGACCTTCTGCGTCCATCACTTCAACCAACGTATCGATGATCATTGGATCGAAGCTACGCAGTGGTGACTCTTTACGTACGAACAGGTGCGTTTCTGTACCTAGCGCGTGCAGTACGCCAGCAATTTCAACTGCGATGTAGCCAGCACCCACAACCGCAACGCGTTTTGGTTGCTCTGCTAGGTCGAAGAAGCCGTTTGAATCGATGCCGTATTCAGCGCCTGGAATGTTTGGAATAGTAGGACGACCACCAACCGCGATCAGGATGTGATCTGCTGTGTAGTGTTCACCGTTTACTTCGACAGTTTTTTCGTCAACAAACTTAGCAAAGCCTTTAATCACGTTTACTTTGTTGTTGCCAAGAACGCGATCGTAAGATTGGTGAATACGACCGATGTATGCCTGACGGCTCTCAACCAGTTTGCTCCAGTCGAAACCTTTCACGTCGACATCAAAACCGTAATCTTCTGCGTACAGGTTCATTGCTTCTGCGATTTGCGCGCCATGCCACATCACTTTTTTCGGTACACAACCTACGTTGACACAGGTACCGCCAAGGTCTTGAGCTTCGATTAGCGCAACTTTCGCGCCGTACATCGCCGCACGGTTTGCAGATGCGATGCCGCCACTGCCGCCACCGATACAGATATAGTCAAAATGAGTCGCCATTACTTTCTCCAAGAGCTTATAAATTTTATCTGGTACATAGATAGATTGGGATGACCTTGTCCGAACTCAATGCCACCGTTATCCCACTATCATAAATCGAATTCGACTAATTCCTAAATGGGAAAAAGCGACAATACTTATGACAAATAGCGATGAGAGGCACAAAAAGAAGAATAAGCACGACTGGAGGGAGAAGGTGAGAGCATAAAAAAGCGCAACGAGAATATCGTTGCGCTTGAAGATATCGGTACTGAAGTGCTTACTCTGGCACAATCCAGTCCACTTTCCAGTGGCCAGTTGCTGGTGCGATCGCGTCTTGCAGGAATGGCAGAATCTCTTTCATCTGGCTTTCCAGTTTCCATGGCGGGTTAATCACAATCATGCCGGATGCCGTCATGCCGCGCTCGTTGGTATCTGGTGCAACACCTAACTCGATTTGCAGAATTTTACGAATGCCCAGTGCTTCCAAGCCTTCGATCATATCTTCGATGTCGTGACGGTTTACCACTGGGTACCAAATCGCGTAGATACCGGTTGCCCAACGTTTATGGCTCTGATGAATCGCTCGTACCACATCGCGGTACTCTTTCGCGAGTTCGTATGGTGGGTCAATCAGCACCAAACCACGACGCTCTTGTGGCGGTAGGCTTGCTTTGAGGCGTTGGAATCCGTCTTCTTTGAAGATGCTCACTTGGCGATCACGATGGAATTCTTGCTCTAACAATGGGTGATCGGCCGGGTGCAACTCGGTCAGCACCATGCGATCTTGTGGGCGGATTTGCGCGCGCGCCACACGTGGTGAGCCTGGGTAGTAACGCAGCTTCTCGCCGTTGTTGAGCACTTTAATGGCATCGATGTAGCTTTTGATGTCTTCAGGAATGCTTGGGTTATCCCAAATACGTGCGATGCCTTGTTTGTATTCGCCCGTTTTTTCAGACCATTCGTGAGTCAGATCGTAACGGCCTACACCCGAGTGGGTATCGTGATAAACGAATGGCTTATCTTTTTGTTTCAGCGCATCAAGAATGAGGCTTTGAACGATGTGTTTGACCACGTCGGCATGGTTGCCAGCGTGGAAGCTGTGGCGGTAACTTAACAAATTAAACTCTCGAAACACTCTTTGGCTGAGTGTGGTCTGTGATTTTCACTCTATGGCGGTATTATACTCAAGTAACTTAAAGATGTAGAACTTCCAATCAAATCTGTTCCTCTGATAAGGGGACGCTATTGAAATTTCTTTAAGTCACCCACACTTACTATTGGTAATCGAATTGAACTAGGTAAGTTTCTCGCACTCAAAAGGGTGTGAAATCTCATTTAGGTATAACAAGACTCAAGGACAGAGTAGCGCTGGTTGACTATAAGATGGTCATCGCGGCATAGAGAAAGGGAACGGAGCTCCCCCAATCCATGTTGCTGGCTCGTCTGTACATTGAGTTGGCCTATCTACACAAAATAGACAGGCAATCACAGAGTCAAAACACAAAAGGAATTATTCATGTCTAATCCTCTTCTGACGTTTACGGACCTACCTCCGTTTTCTCAAATTAAACCAGAACACATCAAGCCTGCCGTTGAGCAAGCGATTGCTGACTGCCGAGCAAAAATCGATGAAGTTCTACAAGACAACGCTCACCCAACTTGGGACAGTGTGATTGCGCCAATTGAAGAAGCGGATGATCGCTTAAGCCGCATCTGGTCGCCAGTGGGTCACATGAACTCGGTAGTGAACAGCGAAGAGCTACGTGAAGCTTACGAAAGTTGCCTACCAATTTTGTCAGAGTACGGCACTTGGGTTGGTCAGCATAAAGGGTTGTACGAAGCGTACAAAACCATCAAAGCGAGCGAAGAATTTGCAACGTTAACTCGTGCCCAGCAGAAAACCATCACTGATGCACTGCGTGATTTCGAGTTATCAGGCATTGGTTTGCCATCCGATGAGCAGCACCGTTACGGCGAGATCAGCAAACGTATGTCTGAGCTGAGCTCTAAATTCTCTAACAATGTGCTGGATGCCACCATGGGTTGGACCAAGCACATCACAGACGAGAAAGACCTAGCAGGTATGCCAGAATCGGCGCTGGCAGCAGCGAAAGCTGCCGCAGAAGCAAAAGAGTTAGATGGTTACCTCATTACGCTAGATATCCCATCTTACCTACCTGTCATGACGTACTGCGATAACCAAGAGTTGCGTAAAGAAGTGTACGAAGCGTACGTGACGCGCGCTTCTGATCGAGGTCCAAACGCAGGCAAATGGGATAACTCAGAAATCATTACTGAGCAGCTAAAACTGCGCCATGAAATTTCACGTATGCTAGGTTTCAATACTTACAGTGAAAAGTCGTTAGCAACAAAGATGGCTGAAACGCCGGATCAAGTGCTGGGCTTCCTGAATGACCTAGCGACACGAGCGAAACCGCAAGGTGAACGTGAAGTCGAAGAGTTACGTCAGTTTGCGAAAAGTGAGTTTGGTGTTGAAGAGCTGAACGTTTGGGATATCGCTTACTACAGCGAGAAACAAAAGCAGCACCTGTTCCAAATTTCGGATGAAGAACTGCGCCCATACTTCCCAGAGTCAAAAGTCGTGAGCGGTCTGTTTGAAGTGCTAAACCGCGTGTTTGGCATGACCGTTACTGAGCGCGAAGGCGTAGACACTTGGCATGAGTCCGTGCGCTTTTTCGATATCTTTGATGCTGAAGGCACACTCCGTGGCAGTTTCTACCTAGATCTCTACGCTCGTGAACACAAACGTGGCGGCGCGTGGATGGATGATTGTCGTGGTCGTCGCGTTACGCTATCTGGCGAGCTGCAAACGCCGGTTGCGTATCTAACGTGTAACTTCAACCGTCCAGTGGGCGACAAACCAGCACTGTTCACGCACGATGAAGTCGTGACGCTATTCCATGAGTTTGGTCATGGAATCCACCACATGTTGACGCAAGTTGATACAGGTGCTGTTTCAGGTATTAATGGCGTGCCTTGGGATGCGGTTGAGCTACCAAGTCAGTTCCTAGAAAACTGGTGTTGGGAAGAGGATGCGCTGGCGTTCATTTCTGGTCACTATGAGACAGGTGAGCCGCTACCTAAAGCGATGCTAGACAAAATGCTCGCAGCGAAAAACTTCCAATCTGCGATGGGTATTTTGCGTCAGCTAGAATTCGGCTTGTTCGACTTCACGCTTCACACCGAATATGACCCTGAAGTGGGTGCGCGTGTACTGGAAACTCTGGCGAAAGTGAAAGAGAAAGTCGCGGTAGTTCCTGCGGTTGAGTGGGCGCGTTTCTCACACAGCTTCGGCCATATTTTTGCTGGTGGCTACAGTGCGGGTTACTACAGCTACCTGTGGGCTGAAGTGCTGTCGTCAGACGCGTATTCTCGCTTTGAAGAAGAAGGCATCTTCAACAAAGAGACGGGTCTAAGCTTCCTGAACAACATCCTAGAAATGGGGGGCAGTGAAGAGCCAATGGAGCTGTTTAAGCGCTTCCGTGGCCGCGAGCCACAAATCGATGCACTGTTGCGCCATTCGGGTATTGCGGCGTAAATTGAGCAAAAAACATCAAGGCCAACCGTTCGGTTGGCCTTTTTTGTACAGTTTTTATAAAAAATTTTACGGATTTACGTTTCGGTTGATCGGGTTCTGCAACGATATCAATGTCTCCGTGGACTGAACCTCATCAATGGCTTGCAGCTTGTCGATCAGTACAAATTGCAGCTCTTCAATCGATTTGCACATCAATTTGACGAATATGTTATACGCGCCCGTGGTGTAGTAAGCTTCAACGACTTCGTCGAGCGCGTTGAGTTTTTCTAACGCGGAGTGGTAATCACGAGCTGCATTGAGGTTAATACCAATAAAGCAGCACACATCGTAGCCAAGCTTTTTAGTATTGATGATCACCTCCGTTCCTTCGATGATGTCAGCCGACTTCATCTTCTCGATACGCACATGGATAGTGGCAGGGCTGACATCGAACTGCTTTGCCATTTCTGCGTAGGGCGTTCTGGCGTCAGCCATTAGTGTTTTTAATATTGCGCGGTCAAGGTCGTCGAGTTTCGGCAGGCTCGCATTCATACTATGATTTCCGTTAGGGATAGAGTTTTACCTCCCTTTTATACTCATAGCGGATAGGATTCACAAGGTTTGGCAGGAGTAACTGCGGGTTAACTCCGAGCTATGGAGATAATGTGCAGCGTTTTCTGGTTATTGCCGCGCTATGTTGGAGCGCGTTTGCTACGGCCTCAGATCCGAAGGTGTTGGTCGTGCACTCCTATCATCAGGGTTTTTTCTGGACGGACTCCATACAGCGAGGCATCGAGCAACAGCTGGGCGATCGAGCGCTGGACATGCGTGTGCTCTATCTAGACTCGAAACGTAACCAGAGTGAGCAGTTTTTTGCACAACTAAAATCCTTATATCTTACGAAATTACGCAAAGAGCGATTCGATGCCATTTTAGTGAGCGATAACAATGCGCTTGAACTCATGCAGCGTTTAGCCCCAATCATCAAAGACACCCCAGTTATATTTAACGGCATTAATAACTACCATCCTTCTTTACATCGTTCTCTGAATGCAACCGGAGTCATGGAAGATGTCGATTTGGAAGCGAATCTCGCTCTTATTGAGCGCTTACATCCGAACTACACACAAGTTCTCATCGTCAGTGACCACTCGGTGACCGGTGAGGTGTTGCGTTATCAAATCGACAATTTTGTCCTCAAGTTCCCGCAATATCGAGACAAAATCGTACAACTTGTCCCAGACAGCATCATCGATCTAAAACAACAAGTCGCAAAACTGAGTTCCGATAAAGTCGTCTTGTTCTGGACCTATTACCGAGATAAACAAGGTATGGTTGGCAGCGAGCGTGACTGGGTTGGTGTCAACAAAGTCTCAAACGCGCCGCTGTTTATGGTGCATGACATTGGTTTGGGTCATGGCGCAGTTGGAGGGGTTATTCAAAGTGGTTATCGGCATGGTATTGAGAGTGCAGAGATGCTTGAATTCGTTTTGGATAACCCTGATCAGCCTCTGCCTGCCGTGAAAAAAAGTGATTCTGAAATAAAGCTCGATTACCAAGCGGTAGCGCGTTGGGGATTGGGGGCTGAACAAGAGGTTTCTGCGGTATTTTTTAATAAGCCAATGAAGCTTTCTGAACGTTTTGCCAAGGAAATTCGCCTGTTTGGTAGTCTGTTTGTGGTGATGTCGGTGGTCATTTTGCTGATGGGTTATTATTTACAGCGGATGCGTCGCAGTGAGAGCGCTGCGCGAGAAAGCCAGGCTATTCTAGAATCGATTTTCGATCAGAGCATGCAGTATATGGGCATTTTGGATGCCAACGGTGTGCTTAAATCGGGCAACGATCACCTTCAATCCTTACTTTATCACCAAGGACTGCGTTTAGACCGACCACTTTGGTTTCATCCCAACTGGAGTGAGAAAGCCCAAGCGCTGCTAGAGGAGTATTTCCATGCGCCTCACCATCAAGTGTCGACGTTTGAAGCTGAAATTTGGAGTAAAGAACACGGCGCCTTGGTGTTAGAAGTTTCGCTCAAGCCTTTTTCTCAGCAAGTAGGGAATCATAAGCAATACTTGTTTGAAGCGCGCGATATTACCAGTCGTAAATTGATGGAGGACAAGCTCTACCAACGTGAGTCAACCCTACGCAACTATTATGAGCAGCAGCCCGTGATGATGGTGACGCTTGATAGTAATAACCGAATTCAAGAAGTGAATCGATTTGCTCAACTACTTCTTGGCTACAAACCGATGGACATGCTCGGACATCGCCTGAGGGAGTTCTATTTTGATGACAAAGTGCTGTTCCCTCGCCAAGTGTTATTGCAACCCAACCAGCAAGTGCATGGTGTTTGGCGACGTGAAGTCGAGTATCGTCATGCAAATGGTCATCGTGTTTGGGTGCGCGAGAATATTCGTCCGCTGAGTGAATCTGAGCAACTGCTGATTGTGGGCGAAGATATTACCGAAACCAAACTGCTCTCCGAGAAATTGGAATACCAAGCTCGCTATGACTTACTGACGGGGACTTACAACAGAAACCATTTTGAACTAGAGCTTAAGACCGCACTGTGCGAAGTGGACAGCCATCGTCGAGTCCACGCCATGTTGTACCTCGACTTAGATCAACTAAAAGTCCTCAATGATACGGTTGGGCATGATGCAGGTGATGCGGCGATTCAATTCTGCGCAAGTATGCTGGAAGGCGTTCTGCCGTACAATTCCATCTTGGCTCGAATGGGAGGCGATGAGTTTGCGGTGTTACTCAAAGACTGTGACGAATATGGCGCCATCAATATTGCCAAACTGATCATCTCGACACTAAGCGAACACCTCTTTATTTGGGAAGACACACGCCTGTTCATCAGTTGCTCAATTGGTATCCGTATCATCGATCATACCGCTGATACGCCACAAATGGTGCACGCTCAAGCAGACTCTGCTTGTCACGCCGCTAAAGAGCAAGGCCGTAACCGCTATAATCTATTCAGCTTAGATAACGAAGAGTTGCAGCGTCGTCAGATGGAAATGCAGAGCGTCAATTTGGTGCATGAGGCATTGTCGAATCAACGTTTAGAACTGTTTGCTCAACCGATAAAAAGCTTACAAAAGCACGAGACTCAAATGTATTTTGAGATTTTGGTGCGTATTCGCAATGGGTACGGTGATTATGTTTCTCCTGCGCTGTTTATCCCTGCTTCCGAGCGCTACAACATTGCCCATTGGATTGATAAGCAGGTTATTACTCAAACGCTAGAGTGGTTTGAACAGCGTCCTGAGGTGGTTGAACAGCTTGGTCGCTGTTCGATAAACCTTTCAGGTCAATCTATGGGGAATCAAGAGTTTATTGACTTCTTATTGGAGCGATTGGAAAGCTCGACTCTGCCGTGTGAAAAAATCTGCTTAGAAATCACCGAGACAGCGGCGATGAGCAATCTGGATCAAGCCATTGAGCTGTTTACCAAGCTAAAGGCTTTGGGCTGTATGATTGCATTGGATGATTTCGGATCTGGATTGTCTTCATTTGGTTACTTAAAGAAACTTCCTGTCGATATCGTGAAAATTGATGGTCTTTTCGTGCAAGATATCAACGTAAATGAAATGGACCGCGTGATGGTTCGTTCAATCAATGACTTGGCGAAGCAACTAGGTAAAGTGACGGTGGCGGAGTTTGTCGAAAATGACCAGGTTATGCAGCATTTGATAGACCTCGGTGTGGACTACGGTCAAGGCTACGGTATTGGTCATCCTAAGCCGCTTTCTGAGCTAGTGGAGCAACTGACGGTTGTATAACCTCTTCGTAGCAAGCTCAACCTAGCATTAATAGGTAACTTAGGTATACACTCAGCGCCAGTTACCTCGATTTTTATTGGAGCCTCCTTTTGCAACTGCAATTGATCTGTGAAAACCCGTCTCAACAATCTCATCTTGATGAACTCGCTGCGCGTTGGCAGCTTTCACACACTGACGATAGCGATTTTGCTTTGGTGCTAACCACCGAGCGTTTGGAGCTACGTAAAGTGGATGAGCCAAAGCTGGGTGCAATCTTTGTGGATTTGATTGGTGGTGCGGTCGGTCATCGTCGCAAGTTCGGTGGTGGTAAAGGCCAGGCAATTGCGAAAGCGGCGGGTTTGAACAAAGGGGCAACGCCAACCGTGTTAGATGGCACGGCAGGTCTTGGTCGTGATGCGTTTGTGCTCGCCTCGCTAGGTTGTAAAGTGCAGATGGTCGAGCGTCATCCAGTCGTAGCGGCTTTGTTAGATGATGGCTTGGATCGAGCGAAACAAGACCCAGAAATCGGCACCTGGGTATCTGAGCGCATGTCGCTAATCCATGCTTCTAGCCATGATGCGCTGGAACAATTGGCGCAAGATAAAGACTTTGTCCAGCCAGATGTGGTGTATCTTGACCCGATGTATCCGCACCCAGAAAATAAAAAGAAGTCGGCGCTCGTAAAAAAAGAAATGCGCGTTTTCCAATCGTTGGTTGGCGCCGATTTGGACGCCGATGGCCTACTAGAACCAGCCATGGCGTTAGCCACAAAGCGTGTAGTAGTTAAACGCCCAGACTATGCTAACTGGCTGAACGAGAAAAAACCGACCATGGCGATTGAAACGAAAAAAAATCGCTTCGATGTCTACGTTAAAGCATCGATGGCATAACTTCCTGACGGCTCAACTTTTCTTGTCACAGTATGGTGTATCGTGCTGTGACTCAGCTTCTCTTTCCTCGTCTCTATTGATAGTTTTCTCTTGCTAATTCCCTTCCCTGACTGTATATCTAACTAAGAATTATTATTATTTCACTTGTTGTGATGCGGTCGATAACTGGGAAGCTGGAGTAGTAGAATGGCTAAACGTTTATGTAAAATGAGTCGCAAACAGATCGCGGCAGAACTTGGTGATATCCATCGTTTAGTTGTCGCACCAAAATTCGTTTGTCGTTCTTGCGCACGCTCTTCATCGGCCAAAGATACCCTTTGTAAGCCAGCCGCAATTCCTCCACAAAAATGCCAAGACAAGCCATTGAGTGAGCAACAAGCATGTGGCTTATTGGTTGAAGCTCTGCCATCACAAGCGATTCCAGTGACCACTAAACAAAGCAACGAAAAAGCCGCGATTGTGAAGCGTGTTGTTGAGCGTGTGAAAGAGAAAAAACAAGCCGAAAAATCTCTGGAGCCAGTAAGAGCCGACGCACCAGTATGGTTTGATTTAGCGGATAAAAAATCGCTCAAGAAAGCGAAAAAAGCACTGAAAAAGCACTATAAGCAGCAAAAGAAGTTACTAAAAGTGGCGAAAAAACAACAAAAGTTACTTAAGCGTCAGCGCAAGCTTGAAGCGCGCAATGCGAAACTAGAAGTGTTGCTGCCAACGTCGCCCAAGGCGTTGATGAGCGCAAGCTCGCAAATCAAAGTGCATTAATCTAATCCAAAAAAACGCTCTCCAGTTGGAGAGCGTTTTTTATTGTCGGTATGTGTGTTGGGAGCGGTCGCTTTACTTCTTGGCGTAGCTCATTTCGACGCGCTTTTTCACCCAGGTTTCGTTAATCCATAGGGATAGCATGATGATCGCACCGCCAATGGCGAGTCGCATGACATCAACATCGCGGTTCCAAATCACAATGTTTACAATCAAGCCCGCCGGAACCAATGCATTGTTCATTACTGCCAGTGCCCCTGCGTTCACCATGGTCGCGCCTTTGTTCCAAGCAAAGTAACCAAAACCAGAAGCAATCAAACCAAGGTATGTCAGAATGCCCCATTGCGTTGTAGTGGTTGGTAATTTGTCTAGGTTACCCATGAGCGCGAAAGCCACGGTTGCTACACAAAGTGCACCTAAGTAGAAGTAGCCAAACACGGTGTGTTGTGGCAAATCGACGGGTTCACTCTCCATGATATATTTGTAGCCCACCTGACCGATGGCAAAGCAGAGGTTTGCTCCTTGTACGACCAAAAAGCCCAGTAGGAAATCTTCATTAATGCCTGCAAATTTAATCCAGGCGGCACCAAATACGGCTATTGCTGCGGTAACTAAGTACCAAGGTGAAAAGCGACCTTTCAAGAAGTCATAGATGAGCGTGACGTAAATGGGTGTGAATACGGTGAACAGCAATACTTCTGGCACGGAAAGAAGCAAAAAAGATTGGTAGTAGAAGCAATACATCAAACCGAGCTGGAAGCCACCGACGGTCATCAGTTTCGCGATTAGGGATTTGCTAACGCCACGGAATTTCAAAAAGGGAATGAAAACCAGGCTCGCCAGTGCCACGCGCATGAACACCGAGAACCAAGAATCAACCTGACCGGCGAGGTAAACGCCGATCAGGCTAAATGAGAATGCCCAAAGTAGGGTAACTGCGGATAGATAAGCCATGGATGAGAATCTTTATCAACAACAAATGTGCCCGCAGTCTAACCAAGTTTTATCGTTGCGCCAATCAGTCTTTTAGCGGTACGACCAGCATATCGACTGGTGAGCAGTTAATAAGCTGTCGAGTCGAAGATAGAATCTTGCTCCAGAAATCTTGGTGATGACCACAAACCACCAAATCGATACTGTAGTCTTGAATGGTATCGCACAGCTCATTACTCAAATCGCCACTACCGACTAAAGTATGGGCAATTGGGTATTGCGCATATTCTGCGAAGTTTGCCAATTGTGTGCGCGATGCTTCCATTGCTTGATGTTGCGCTTCTGCCATATTGATATCGATAAGCCCGGTGTAGAGTTCTGCGTAGTTCACGTCGATGTGAATAAAAGAGACTTTCGCATCCAGAGGTTTAGCCAGTGATACGGCTTTCTTAATCAACACTTTACTGTCGTCTGAAAGGTCGACTGCCACAAGTATGTGTTTGTAACTCATATTGCTATCTCCTTGTAAGGTCATAGTTTTAGATTAGCACCAACCCCAAAAAAAATTTGCTGAAGTGATCTCATATCGGTGCCGTAGGTACAAAGTCTTGTCTCAGTAATCATGTTATAGTGGCGTTATACCCAAGTGACTTTGATATGCTGAAATAAGCGTAGTGTTACTGACTAGAGTTGAAGTGAAACTTCGCCGTGTCTGCCAGACCAAGCTATTCTCGCAGCGTCATTTATTTCGAGGTTACTTGGGTATATTGCATGCACAATAATAGGAGTTAACATGCTGTCTCAAACTATGGTCGAACAATTGAATGAGCAAATTAACCTAGAATTTTTCTCATCCAATCTATACTTACAAATGAGTGCTTGGTGTGAAGACAAAGGTTTTGAAGGTGCGGCTGAATTTTTACGCGCTCACGCCGTAGAAGAAATGGAGCACATGCAACGCCTATTCACTTACGTGAGTGAAACTGGCTCAATGCCAATCTTAGGCGCTATTGATGCGCCAAAGCATGACTTTGCGAGCCTAGGTGACGTTTTCCGCGAGACATTTGAACATGAGCAAATGATCACGGAAAAAATCAACAAACTGGCGCACGTTGCATTTACAAGCCAAGACTACTCAACATTTAACTTCCTACAGTGGTACGTGTCAGAACAGCACGAAGAAGAGAAGTTGTTTAAAGGGATTTTAGATAAGATCGAACTGGTAGGTGAAGACGGTAAAGCGTTGTTCTTCATTGACAAAGATCTAGCACAAATGGCGAAAGAAGGTTCATCTTCAATCATGGATGCTCCAGCTGCGTAAACGCGTTTTGGGACGTTGTAAGTAGCGGGTAAAGACGAAGTGTTGGTCGTCTTTTTCTCTTGAGCATTGTTGAAGATGTAGGGAGGAAAAGATGATCAGTGGAGACACAATCTTATTTGCGCTAATGGTGGTAACTGGAGTTAATATGGTCCGGTATCTCACCGCTCTTCGTTCTCTAATTTATATCATGCGTGAAGCGCATCCGCTGTTATATCAGCAAGTTGATGGTAATGGTTTTTTTACTACTCATGGAAATGTCACCAAGCAGGTGAGGTTGTATCACTACATTAAAAGTAAAGAATATCATCATCACCACGATGAAATTTTTACTGGTAAGTGTGAAAGAGTGCGTGAATTGTTTGTTCTATCGACCGCGTTGCTCGGCGTGACGCTACTTGCGGCCTTCATTCTCTAAGAGTCAATAATCCAGAAGTTGTTCTGTCTGAGATTTTGCGGACATACAGAGCGCTTAGAGTTTAAGCGCTTTTCCCTTTCGGTATTTGTCGGTAGAATGTCGCGCCTAGAAAGCAAGGATGTGCAATGTGCACATCCTTTTTTATTTTGATTTGATACCAATCAGTCTAAGAGCTACCGATGAGTAAGAAATTTGATGTTGTTGTAATTGGCGCAGGCGCAGCAGGTTTAATGTGTGCTGCAGAAGCAGGCAAGCGAGGCCGCCGTGTTTTGGTGCTCGATCATGCTAAAAAGCCAGGACGTAAAATCCTTATCTCGGGCGGTGGTCGTTGTAACTTCACTAACTACGACGTTTCAGCTAATCACTATTTGTGTCAAAACCCGCACTTTGTTAAGTCGGCGCTCTCCCAATACACTAACTGGGATTTTATCTCGATGGTGTGTAAACATGGCATTGAGTTCGAAGAGCGTGATCACGGCCAGTTGTTTTGTGTCGATGCATTTACGGCCAAAGATATCGTGAAGATGTTGTTAGCTGAGTGTGACATGCCGAACATCGAGCAGCGTTACCAATGCGATGTTCATTCGATTGAAAAAATTGATGAAGGCTTTCGTTTGCATGCTGGTACTGAGATTGTCGAATGTGAGTCTTTAGTTATCGCAACAGGTGGCTTGTCGATGCCAAAACTGGGAGCGACACCATTTGGTTATAAAGTCGCGGAACAATTTGGTCTTCGAGTTATCCCAACCACGGCAGGGCTTGTACCATTTACTCTGCATAAAGAAGACAAAGAAGACTTTGCTGAGTTATCTGGTATCGCGGTACCTGCGGAAATTACGGCTGAAGATGGCACCATGTTCAAAGAAGCCCTGCTCTTCACACATCGTGGGTTATCTGGTCCAGCAGTGTTACAGATTTCTTCATTCTGGCGGGCCGGGCAAAAGGTGTTGATCAATCTTGTGCCAAACGATGATGTTGCTGAGTTATTAGAACGCAGTCGTGAGAAGCAT
The DNA here is from genome assembly GCF_033391095.1 of Vibrio sp. Vb0667. NCBI lineage: Bacteria > Pseudomonadati > Pseudomonadota > Gammaproteobacteria > Vibrionales > Vibrionaceae > Vibrio > Vibrio sp. Vb0667. Next base: position 53,149 of record NZ_JAWPOL010000021.1, read on the forward strand.
CCAAATCAGTCACTCAAGAATACGCTTGCCAAAGTGCTGCCTAAGCGTCTGGTTGAAGTCTTAATTGAACGTAAAGAGCTAGTCGATAAACCGCTAAAACAGTTCAATCAAAAGGAGCTTGCGGCGATTGTGGAGCGTCTAGAGCATTGGGATATCGCCCCGAATGGCACTGAAGGCTACCGAACTGCGGAAGTGACACTCGGCGGTGTCGATACTGATCACTTATCCTCGAAAACCATGGAATGCAAAGACATTAAAGGGCTTTATTTTATTGGTGAAGTGATGGATGTGACTGGTTGGCTAGGGGGCTACAATTTTCAGTGGTGCTGGTCGAGCGGTTTTGTTGCGGGGCAGTGGGTTTAATCAAACACCAAACGCAGCCTAACTGCATAAAAGATAAGATACAAAAAGAGCACTGAGTTTTATTCAGTGCTCTTTTTGTATTCCCATAGCGAGTTACTCGTCTTGATACTTTTCGAGTTTGTTATAGAGCGTTTTCACGCTAATGCCTAACTCCTGCGCTGATTCCGTTTTATTGCCTTGATTCTCTTCAAGGGTGTTGAGAATGGCGGCTTTTTCTAGCTCTTCTAGCGAAACGCCCGCCGGAACAAGGTCTTCGATACTGGTGCCTGTTTCCAATGGTGGTGTGTCGAAGATAAGATGTTCATCTCGGATGGTGTCATCAGCCAAAATGAATGCACGCTCGATCGTGTGTTTGAGCTCACGGACATTACCTGGCCAGTCGTGTGCAGCGATTTTTTGGATCGCAGAGTCAAGAATCGTTTTGGTTTTTGCCTCATTGGCGTTGCGGTGCGCAATAAAGTGCTTGGCCAGACCGACGATATCACCGCCTCGTTCTCGCAGTGGCGGTATCGTTAATGGGAAATGCGATAAGCGGAAAAACAGATCTTCACGCAGGAACTGCTCCTCAATGGCGATTTTAGGATCACGGTTTGTAGCAGCAATGATGCGAGTATTAGCGATATGAACTGTATTACTGCCAACTGGGCGATACTCTCCGGTTTCTAGCACCCGCAATAGCTTCACTTGATGCTCGATAGGCATCTCGGTGATTTCATCTAAAAATAGCGTGCCGCCCTCTGCCTGCTTAAATACACCTTGGTGAGTTTTATTTGCTCCGGTAAAAGCGCCTTTCTCATGGCCAAACAGTTCACTATCAACCAATTCAGGGCTAATGGCACCACAGTTAATCGCTATAAAGGGCTGTTGTTTACGCTCACTCGCTAAGTGGATGGTCTGCGCCACCAGTTCTTTGCCTGATCCACTTTCACCGACAATAAGGACGTTGGCTTCTGTTTTAGCAACGCGCCTGATCATACGATAGAGCTGATGCATCGGAGAGGAAGAGCCGACCAAAAGACCAAATTGGTCAAGATCGCTGGTGGACACTTTACGCCCTTGATCTTGTTTGTGTTGATAGTACTGGCTGACTTCGCTCAGGGTGTCCGTCAGAATGGCAATATCAACGGGCTTTCTGTAGTGAAAAATAGCACCCAAGTTCATCAGCTTATCCAAGTTCTCGTTTGGAGCGCCTGAGCTAATGATGATCAAGTCCATATCGTAGATGTCTTCGATATTAGAAAGACGTTGATAATCTGCACTAGTAAAGTGGGCGACTTCAACAATCGCAACTTCCGGTTTGAGTTGTAGGAAATCTTCAATCCATTGGTCTGCGGCATCGATGTCATGCAGACGAAATTTGTTCAGTTCCTGGCAAGAAGCGATGGCATTTTTAAGTGATGGATCTTGTATTCTTAGAAACAGGCTTGGCATCGACATAGAAATGTCCTCTTTACTGTGACAGAAACAATGTACGTGGATTATTCTCACTTCACAAGACAAAATATTGTCAGCATAGATTTAAGGATTTGTTCGGTATTTTTATGTTGTTAGCCCCTTTTTGATATATATCGGTGAGAGCCATCAGTAGATATTTCCTTTTGTTCAGATTTTTATTTTTAAAATAATAATTTTGCTATTAATTGATTCTGGAGAAATAGCCTTTCTGTTTTATCAGGTTATTTCTGCACAAGTGGCGGAGGCTTTATCACCGATTAAAAATTACATTTTTTACGTGTAAATAATTCATGCTTATACTTTATTGCTCATCTCATTTTTACCTCTTTCCTTTATTAGTCACTTAAAAACAATGAGTTATAAAGTTGGCACATGGTTTGCTCCCAGGGAAGTGCAACGTCAATAAAGGAGAATTACCATGAATAACATCGCAGCTAAAATTGTACTTACGTCAGTTCTTGCTACTTCATCTACAGCAGTCTTAGCGAGTGATAAATGGGAAAAAGAATCCATGGACGCTTGGCTAGATGGTAAAGCTGAAACCACACTACTGCTAAACAGCAATCTCAACTCTTTTGATATCAATACCGATGTTGAGAATCAGGTCGTTACCCTTTCTGGTTCGGTAAACAATGATCTTGAAAAATCACTTGCCGAAGAGCTTGTTACTGGTCTTGATGGTGTGAAAAAAGTAAACAACGAATTGTCAGTAGTGAATGAAGGCAAGAAAGAAACTGATTCAGAAGCTTTAGCTACACTGACCGATTCTAAAATCACGACTATAGTTAAAACGCGCCTACTAATGGATACCAATGTGAGTGGTACGGATATTGATGTAACGACAGAACGCAAAACGGTAACGTTGGCAGGTAAAGTTAATTCAGATGCGGAGCATGATCTTGCAATTTCAATTGCAAATAACACCAATGACGTAAATAAGGTGGTTGATAAGCTAGAAGTGGTTCAATAATAGCGAGCCGAGTGATTTAACCCACTTTTATTAGGAGGTAACACTATGGTTCGTTGGATGTTTATTTTTCTGGCACTGGCACTAATTTCTGCACTATTAGGCTTTACCGGTATTGCAGGAGCTGCTGCCTCTATCGCGCAAGTGATATTTTACCTATTCCTATTGTCATTAATTGTATCAATAGTGATTGTTCTGCTGGGAAGAAAAAACGTAAATAGATAGGAGATTCCATGCGACTTACGTCATTTATTTACCGTATCGCCGCAGTATTCGGTTTGGTGTTTGCGTTGGCAGCTTGTAGTGAAGAAGGGCCAATGGAACAGGCCGGCAAAAAGATAGATGAAGCCGCCGAAGAAACCCAAAATGCGATTGAAGATGAATGTGAAAACATTAAAGAAAATCTAAACGCTGAAGACCAAGACTGTTAGCCGAATCAGGTTAGGTTTTTTACGCATAGCTATGTAAGAGAGGGGCGGTCAATCACCGCCCTTCCTTTTGTCCCAATTGTTTACAATCAGATAAGGAGTCAAAGATGAAAAACATATTTGATGTACTGAAAGAGAGTCATGAAAAGCAGCGCCTTTTACTCGATGCTCTGATGGAAACGTCTGGAGATTCCCCCGCTCGTGAAGAGTTTTACCACAACCTTAAAGAGGAACTCGAACAGCACGCAGCGGCAGAAGAGCGATTTTTCTACGCGCCTTTAATAGATAGCGATAAGACCATTGATCTCACTCGCCATGGCATCGCAGAGCATCATGAAATTGATAAAGTGATTGCACAGCTTGATGCAACCGATATGAGCTCGCCAGCGTGGCTCAACCTAATGAAAACCTTGCGTCACAAAGTGTTGCACCATCTTGAGGAAGAAGAGCAGCGTTTCTTCCAGTTAGCCGGTAAGGTAATGACCGATAAGCAGAAAATGAAACTAGCGGATGGTTATGTTGAAGATATGGCAAGCTAGGTAGAGTGTTGGACCTTTTCGTGCCATTTCGGCACGGGAAGGCACTCAATCAAGGCGTTTACTCAAGTTCATGTATCCAAGCTCAATCCCCCGCGTATTCTAACTTCTACTAAAAAGTGCACTCGCTGAAGGCAAGGAGAGCGAATGTTTATCATCAAATATTATATTCTTGGCGCTCTGATCAGTTTATTGGCCGCTATCTATACGCCTCAAATTATCGTTAGTCTGCTGTTCTTGTGGATATCTCTTTCTTTAGCGTTGGTCAGCGTAGCCTACGTATTCGACATTCCCTCTATTTTTAGAAAAAACCAAGATGGCAAGATTGTCAGATGGATTCGCTGGGCATTCATCCCATTTTTATTGGGGGCTAGAGCGTATAACGCCTGGGAAAGACGGCGTGATACAGTACCTCCAATCCAAAAAGTCAGCGACAATTTATACCTATCTCGCCGTTTGTTTCAGAGTGACTTAGATTTTCTCGAATCCAATGAGATCTCTTGTATTGTCGATGTCACCGCAGAATTTGCAGGCCTTGAAAGCGCGATGACCGACAAGCAGTTTCATTACCTTTCGATTCCGGTACTCGACCACAAAGCCCCAACGCTAGAGCGTCTTCGCCATGCGATTAACTGGATTGATACTCAAATCTCGTGCTCGCGGGCCGTGGTTGTGCATTGTGCGTTAGGGCGTGGTCGTTCAGTGTTTGTTGTGGCGGCGTATTTACTGAGCAAAGACCCGTCACTGACGGTTGAATCCGTGATGAAAAAAATCAATGACGTACGCAGTACCGCGAGATTGAATAAATTACAGATTAGAACGTTACGAGCGATCAGTGAAAAAGGCGTACTGGGGCTGGATCAATCCACTTGGATGGTGGTTAACCCTGTTGCAGGTGGCGGCAAATGGGAGGAAAACGAACAGCACTTGATTCGTGAGCTAACCAAAAAATATCGCTTGAGTATTCATCAAACCACCACAAACCTCAGCGCCGAGCAGCTAACACAACAGGCAAAAGAAAGTGGAGCTAAGCAAATCATCGTAGCTGGTGGCGATGGCACAGTAACAGAGGTGGCGAGCCAATTGGTGGATACCGACCTCAAACTCGGTATTGTTCCGCTCGGAACTGCCAATGCGTTATGTCATGTGCTCTATGGCGTTGGCGCAAAATTCTCACCGGTCGAAAAAGCGTGTGAAGCGTTGCTTGGCGGACACTGCCAACGTATTGATACTGCGGACTGCAATCAGCGGCTTATTTTGTTGGTCTTAGGTATTGGGCTAGAACAGAAGATGATCGAGCACGCTCAGCGAGAAGAGAAAAATGTTTTTGGACAACTCGCTTACCTCACCGGCTTTTTTAATGCTGTAGTGGCGGAAGAAACGCAAGCTTTAACCGTTTCGTTAGACGCTCCAACTGAAGATGGAAAATACGACAATAATACACAAACGCTTGAAGTCCATAGTTTTGTCGTTGCGAATATCGCTCCATTTAGTACGTTGCTTGCCCAAGGTGGTGATGCGCCGCAGCCTGATGATGGCAAGCTGCATATCACATATTTAGATAACACCGAGTCTTTAGGCGGACGTCTTATCGCATTGTCGGATCTGACATTAACGAGCGTAGGCGCACAGGAAGAATCGACACATTTTCAATACGCGACGGCTCAGAGCGTCACTATTTCTGCGAATAAACCGATTGAGTATGTGATTGATGGTGAACTGTATTCTGATGAGCAACTGGCAATCAAGCTGCGTCCAAAGTCATTGAACGTATTTGTTCCAGGCCAGAGACGTAAATCAGCTTCGCTTTAACACTGTAATCCGCGGATAACGCGCCATTTGCTTCGTATTCTACATGGCGCTTTTTCTGTGTTGTTTGATGATTTGGTGTGCGTCGTAAAAAGGCTATCAAGGTCGCTGCGTAGTAGATGCAGCGGATTTTTTCTATCTGCACCTTTTACTAGGTTGATTGGGGATGAGGGTTAAACAAAGTGAAAGAAAGAAGGGCGAGTACAATTACTCACCCTGAGGTAAGTGCTTTTCAATTTCATCGTTTTCAACTTGTAAAGCAGCTAACCAATAAGAAACAAGTGCGGTTAAGTTGGTGTCGTCAATGGCTCTAAGCAGGGCTTTTAAATCATCTAACAGTAATTTATTCATAAAATGCATTTCTTTGTAATTGCCTAACTCGGCAACGCCGTATTCGGTGGCATTTTCTGCAATGAATTGTTCACCATCTTGATCGAAGAACAGCTTCGCCATCTTTTTGATCATCACTTTTTCTATTTTCACGAATCGATATGCCGCTCTTGCGAGTGTCATATGTGATTGCGGGTTAACGAGAGGCAAACACGTTTGGCGATGGTGTGTCATTTTTACGAGTAGCTCCCTTACTCGATTGTTATCCAATGTCATAGTGACCTCTTTATTTATGACTATTGTCGTGGGACATTTCTCGTGATGGTTATGTTAATGCGCCTGTGGGCTTGTCAGAAATGGCCAAAGCAAGTTGGCCATTTCTTTGATCAATACCGAGCTTTATTGCAAAGGCGACCACCAAGTTTTAGCTAATAAGGCTGATGCTGCTGAGTTTTTCTTTGCAGCTTTTTATATCGCTACGAACTTTCAGCAGAACCGAGTTATCCGCCTGCTCTGGGTGGGAAGTAATCAAATTCTCAATCTCTTTGAGTACCTTGCTTTCGACACCTTCAAGCTGTTCTAAATACATAGACTCTTTGTCAGAGGACACTTCCTTCATCACGTCGCTGTAGACCTCACGCGCCTTGATGGTGTAGGAAACCGGAGTGTCGTCGGCAGATTCTTCATTGTTACTTGCTAGAGAGTAGGGAGTGAGCTCAATGACTGCACGCTCACGTACTCTGAGCAGTTCTACCAACACATTATTCAAAGAAGTGTTGTCGATGTTCTCGATGGCCTTGTTGTAAATTTCATTTCCGCTTTCGATAAGCTCAATGATTGAGGCGATGTTTTCATTTTTCATATGCCACTCCTTATTTACTGGTGATAGGGGTGTTTGAGCGTATGGAATACAAACACGATGTTTCGTCTTCAGTTGCAGGTTGTATGCCAATGAACTTTAAGTCTTATTAATCAGTGACTTAATATCTTGTTTTGCAATAACTTGCTAACAGTCGGTAAGGCGCTAAGAAAAAATTACAAGAATGGCGGGGAAAGCCTGGAAAGAATTACACGTACAGATACGGCTTTTTATCGAAATAAAAATAAAATCAATAAAAAACAATAATTTAAAATTCTGGCATGGATATGGCTTTGTAGGGAGTAAGTGAGGTCAAACATTGTTTCACTTGATTCACTATTCAACTCATTAATGGAGGCTAGTTATGGCTACTACAAAAGAAAGCACAGTAAAACCTCAAGAGCAGTTAGAAGAAGCATATCACTTAGCGGAACAAGCCACGACGGAAGCCGTTGGCGCGATGAAAGACCAAGCCAAAGAGAAGCTGGATGTCGGTGCACAGCAAGTTCAGCAGGCGACTAAGTCGGCAGAAAATGTAATCAAGGAGCGCCCATTGCTGAGCATAGGCTGTGCCTTCCTTGCTGGTTGGGCGGTTTCGAAGCTGATCAAATAATAGTGGTCACCAAGGATTAAGCCACACAACAGAAAGGCGAGGCTTCACATGAATAACTCAGGGCAAGTTACCAATCAGCAATCAGGCTCGGCGGCTTCAGACAGCGGCCGAGCCCCTGATGGGGCAGAAGAACAGGATATCCAACAAACCATTAATGGTTTGAGCAGCATTCTTGCGCAATTGGACCAACTGACGAAATCGCTAAAAGCATGGTCAGGTTCAACGTTGGATTTGTTCCTCTTGGAGATGAAAGTTAACGTGTCCGCAGTGCGTCAGATTTTGCTGTGTACCGTTGTTTTTACTCTATTGTCGGTATTGTTCGTATTCAGTTTGTGCCTTGCCTCTGGGGTGGTGGCTTATCAGTTAACTGCCAACGTGTATGTTGCCGTGGGTGTATTTATCACATCATTAGGCTTGGCATTATTTGCTTTAGCCTGGTGGCAGAAGCGTTTAGTTGGATTTCTTGGATTCAAAAATACGACAGAACAATTACAGGAGGGGTGGGATGCGCTCGCTACAAAAGCTCAATCGAGCCATGCGGATCAAGCGGATGGAAGGTAAAGCGTCTCTAGAGCAATGCTGTTTGTCGATGGAAATGTTCACGTTTACCACCAAGAAGTTTGTGAGAGAAAACCCTTGGACGACATTAGGCATTAGTGCTGTCGTTGCCGTTACCGCAGCAAAAGCAGGTCGATTGTCTCGACTGACTTCTTCTATTTCGTCAATGGGGCTATTGGTTAGCAGCGTGTCTGATATTACCGATTCGCTCACAAAGCCGGTCGCGGCAGCTTCTCTGGATGAGTCAGATGCGGAGCAAAATGGAAATGCAGCAACACAAGTAAGCAACGCTGCGACGACAGAGGGCGAACCACTCTAATAGCGGATTTCACCGCAAAATTTTCTTACCGATTCTGAGCTTATTATGACAGCGAAATTGAACATTCCTGCCAACACTGCGATTGGTGCAACGCTTCTCGTCCTGTTACTCGTCCCAGGGCTGTATTTTGCCAAGCCAATATTGTTACCTATTGTGCTTAGCACCTTTATTTCTCTGCTGTGCAGCCCTTTCATTAATTATCTTGAAGACAAAGGTTTACCACGTGCTATTACCGTCGTGTTGACGCTGTCATTCCTCGTTGGCGCCTCAATTATTGGTCTTGCCGCCATGTCGGAGCCCGCCAAGCAATGGTGGTCTGAGCTGCCCAGTATCGTGAAAAATGTGTCGCAAGAAGTAAGCGAAGTTACTAAAGCTTCGGCTGATCACCTTAATACTCCATTGAATATCGCCAACGATATGAGTATGGATGAGGTCGGGAACAACACCGTATTTTCTTTGGTAAAAACGCTCGCGACCACGACGCCGACGATTTTGACACAAGCGATGATCGTGCTGTTTATGGTTTACTTTATGCTCAATCATGGACGAAGCTTATTTCGAAAGTCAGTGTCTTACTTACATGGGTTCGCCAAACAGCGCCAAGCGATTGAGTTGGTCAAAGCGCTACAGAAAGACCTATCTCGATACATTGGCACCATCACTTTAGTGAATGCTGGGCTGGGGTTGAGTGTCGGGGCCGTGTTTTTTGTTCTAGGCCTTGAAGATCCATTTCTATGGGGCGCATTTGCAGGCGTGATGAATTTTGCGCCGTACCTCGGCCCTGTCATATCCATGGTGAGCTTTGGCTTTGTTGCTTATCTTCAGTTGGAGTCGGTCAGTTTTATGCTGACGGTGGTGTCTATCTATTTACTGCTCAATTTGATTGAAAGTCAGTTTGTTACACCAACACTATTGGGGAAAAGGTTTAACTTAAACCCGTTAGTGATTTTTGTTTGGCTTGTTTTTTGGGGCTGGCTTTGGGGCGGAATGGGACTATTGATCGGTGTGCCGTTACTGGTTTGTATCAATATTTTGGTTGATCGCCTAGAGCTATGCCAATCAACCCAAAATCAAGCAAAGCAAATCACCTCCGCGGACGTGGCACCGCGAGAGTGACTTGAGGGTCAAGCTGGTTCAACGAAACAGTTTTCCAGCGCTCACTGGCTGACTAAATAAATATCCCTGACCATAAATACAGCCTTTTTCGAATAAGTAATCGGCTTGTTCCCGAGTTTCTATCCCTTCCGCGACGACTTTCAACGACAGCGTTTTTCCCATGGCAATAATGGCATTCACAATCGCGTTGCTGTCGCTATTACTTGGGACATCACTGACAAATGAGCGGTCAATTTTCAGTTTGTTGATTGGCAAACCTTTCAAGTAAGACAAAGACGAATAGCCAGTTCCAAAGTCATCCAGAGAAATCTCAATACCCAGCTCTCGTAATTGATTTAACGATGCAATGGCTTGTTGAGGGTCGATCAGTAAAAAGCTCTCTGTGATCTCCAAATCTAACCGTTGGGCAGGGTATCCGGTGTTATCGAGGATAGTACTTAATCGCTGAATGAAATTTGACTGCTGAAGCTGCAACGCAGAAACATTGACGGCGATTTTGCCAAACTCGATGCCCTGGTCTAGCCAAGCATTACCTTGCAAACAAGCTTGTTGTAACACCCACTCACCAATGCTTTGAATCAGCCCTGTTTTTTCTGCAATTGGAATAAAGTCTGCTGGTGGTACAAGGCCAAACTCTGGATGCTGCCAGCGTAATAAAGCTTCCACGCCGACAATCGTATTTTGTTCCAAGTTGTATTGCGGTTGGAATTCTAACCGGAGTTGTTGTTTTTCTATTGCTTGATGCAAAGCGGATTGAATGCGTACATGGGATACGGATTTATCGGTCAAATCCGGTGAGTAAAACGCGTAGCCGTTGCGTCCATTTTTCTTCGCTAAGTACATCGCAGTGTCTGCGTTTTTCAGTAAGGTTTCACTGTCTTGACCGTCTCTTGGGTACAAGGCAATACCAATACTGGTCGAGACACGAAGTGAGTCGTGGTTTGCCAAGTCGAATGGTTGCTGGAATACGCTTAGAATATCGCCGACGGTTTCCAGTAAGGCAACATCACTATGGATGTCTGGCAAAATAATCACAAATTCATCGCCGCCAATACGAGCCACATGCGCATTGAGGTGAAGCACATCTTGCAGACGAATCGCTAACTTAGACAGCAATTGGTCACCACAGAAGTGGCCCATACTATCGTTGATGTGTTTGAAATGGTCGATATCTAAGAATAGGGTGGCAAACGTCTGCTGGTTTTTGTGTCCGGTTTCGATGTGTTGTTCGAGTAAGCTGAGTAAATGGGTGCGATTAGGTAGATTGGTTAATGGATCGTAAAAAGCCATGCGCTGCAGCTTTTCTTCGTGTGCCTTACGCACAGAGATATCTTCAAACACACAAATGTAGTTAATAAGGTGGTTTTTATCGTCCATTACGGCGCTAATGGTCGCTAATTGCGGATAAATGCTGCCATCTTTCTTTCTGTTGATGAATTCGCCTTTCCATTGGCCTTTGTTTTCGAGTTGATGCCACAACTGTTGATAGAAACCTTGATCATGATGGCCTGAGCGCAGAATTCGTGGGTTTTTTCCTATCACCTCTTCAGAGCGGTAACCTGTAATTTGGGTAAAAGCCGTGTTTACATCAATGATGTTGGCATTGCGGTCTGTAATGACCATGCCTTCTTGCGAATTGTTGAAAATTTGGGACGCTAAGGAGAGCTGCGTTTCTACCATTTTTCGGCGGGTGATGTTACGTGTCATCCCCAGAATGCCGATTAAGTTTCCCGCATGATCACGGACAGGAGACTTAATGGTTTCTAGCCAAGTGGGGTTATTGTTTTCATCAATTTGACGGCATTCTTCAACAATATTTTGCGTGCCCGTGGCTACCACCAATTTATCGGCATCAATGAATTTTTCCGCACGTTCATGGCTAAACAGAGCAAAATCGTCTTTTCCAATGATTTCACTGTTGGTTTTTTGCCACGCATTTTCTACGCTTCGGTTGGTCATCGAATAAAGACCATCCATGCCTTTTATCCATACGTGGTCTTCAAGGCAGTCGATAAACTCTTGTAGTGTTGGTGTTGGCTTTATTTCCGCGCTTTGATGTCGCGTTTGTTCTTGCTGACAGTGCAAGTTGATATCAAAGCTGATACGCCCCGCGATTGCGCTTAGCCATGCCGAAACAACCGTTGATTGATCATTAGGGTGAGTCAGTGTCAGTACGGCAAGCAATTCGCCATTTGGTAGCCAAATCGGTCCTATGCTCACGGTTTGCTCTTCAAAGGGGGTATGGCTAACTGTAAAATCTGTCGGCGTAAAGTGATCGACAACTTGCGTTATCACATCGACGATAGCACGATGATTTTGGGTTGAGGTGGACACCTCAGTCGATAGCCACTGCTGAGTATCGCTCAGAGTATAAAGCTGTCCCTGAGCTTGAGTTACATCACAGCATTGTCGCAGAACGTGTTGCCAGTCTGCCATCAAAGGCGAAGGAATAGCGAAGCGAAACATAATTAATAACGAGTCCTAAATCGCCCAAAGGTAATTATATTAGAATCTAGCGTAAGCTATTGGGCTTTGTGAGTATCGTATCCAACGCGTAGCTAAATCCTAGCAGCGTAAAGTGCTTTCTATCATTAAAATGTTATCTATATCTCTTTTTTATCCAACTTATTGCATCGTTTTTTAGGGCTTTTGATAGGTGATTAAGAAGCGTTTACCGCTTTGGTTTTCTTGCCCCATGAGACTTGCTGAATGACTAAGCCACTGATGATCAACACCAGGCCAATCAAGGTTGAAGGATGAATTTCTTCGCCGATGATAGTAGCTAACAACATGAGTGAGATAAATGGAGAAGCAAAGATCAGATTACTGATACGCGCGGTGTTTTGCGTTGATTTGAGTGCGCTCAGCCACAAAACGAAAGTGATCCCCATTTCAAACAGTCCGACATACGTCACCGCTGCCCAGCCTTTAGCTGAGATCATCTGCCAGTTCGCACCTTCATAAAGACTTAAACCAATGGCGAATGGAATAGCGACCAAAAAGCCGAGCAGAACGCCAACCACAGGGTCCGCCTTATTTTTGGTATTTAAAATCCAGTAACCGGCCCACAGCAGCGTTGATAGCAGCGCAAGACTAACACCCAACGGGCTCTCAAATTCCATGCCTAAAAGATTTCCTTGTGTGGCAATCACTATCACGCCGACATAACTAAAACCGCAAGCCAGCCAGTCCTTACCACGGATCTTTTGTCCTAAGAAAACAGCGGCCATTAGCGTTAAGGTGATGGCCCAGCTGTAGTTGATCGCTTGAGCCTGAGATGCGGGCAGCAAGTCATATGCTTTGAACAGAATAACGTAATACGCCAAAGGGTTAATCAACCCAAGCAGTAGGTAATACCAAGGGTTTGAGAAAAATGTAGCGCTTAACTGGCCCAGTTTACCTTGCACACCACAGATTACTGTTAGCGCAATCGCAGAGACGATGCTGGCAATGCATAGCATTTGAATCGGCGTAAATTCTGCCAACGTGAGTTTAAATGCGGTTGCAACGGTAGACCAAAGTAATACTGCTGAGAGCCCAAATCCTAGGGCGCGACGCTCGTTCATGATGCCTCTGCGTGATGATGTGCCGCTCGGTTTGGATAATTTGAGCGGAAGAAAGAGTATTATAGGAAGGCCTAGTGTATGCGAGGATTTTTCATCCAACAAACTGGACATTTATCCAGTGTCTAAATACCATTGTTATAGATACAAAACACAGGCTAACTCGCTATTATGCAATGGATTCTTGAGTACCAATCTCTCATTCTCTCTTCTCTTTGTGCTGCCACGCTTAGTGGTGTCGCTGCCGGTTGGTGGGTGAAACAGCGTTTTATCACCCAAACTCAGCTTCTCGAGCAACAACTTGTTTCAGAAAAACAGCTTCATCAACAGCAACTTGAACAGGTCAAGCAAAGCCTTGCCGATGCCCAGCAAGAGTTGGATGAATTAGATGATGAGCGCGATAAAGCCGCGTTTGAAGTGCGTCAAACGCACGGAAAGCTGATGGCAGCTATGGAAAAACTGCGTTACTTCGAGGCCGTAAAGCAAGAGCGCCAGCAATACTTTGATGAGCTTGGTCAAATGCGTGAACACAAATCACGTCTAGAAACGCAGCTGCGTGAACAGCAAGCTCGCCATGAGCAAATTAACCAAGCTAATGCCGAAAAACTGCAAATTTTAGAACAAGCGGAAGCACGCTTGAAACAACAATTTGAGCACTTGGCCAACCAATTGTTTGAAGAAAAAACCGCGAAGGTCGATTTGCAAAACCGTCAGAGTTTAGAAGGCTTGTTGTCACCGCTTAGAGAACAGTTAGAAGGGTTCAAAAAGCACGTTAATGACAGCTTTAGCCAAGAAGCTAAAGAGCGCCATACCTTAGTGCATGAGCTGAAAAACCTGCAACGTTTGAACGAGCAAATGACGCGCGAAGCGGTTAATTTGACCCAAGCGTTGAAAGGGGACAACAAACAGCAAGGTAACTGGGGCGAAGTGGTGCTCGCTAGGGTACTTGCCGAATCTGGCTTGCGTGAAGGGCACGAATATCAGACTCAGGTGAACTTACAAAATGAAGCAGGCAAGCGTTACCAACCTGATGTCATTGTGCATCTCCCACAGAACAAACAAGTGGCTGTGGATTCTAAAATGGCGCTGGTTGCCTATGAGCGCTACTTCAACGCTGAAACTGATGCTGAGCGCGATCAGGCTTTGAATGCGCACTTAGCTGCTCTACGTGCACATATCAAAGGGTTAAGCATGAAGGACTACCACAAACTCAAAGGTATTCAGAGTTTGGACTATGTGCTGATGTTTATTCCGGTTGAGCCTGCGTTCCAAGTCGCGATTCAAGCCGATCCAAGTTTGATCAAAGACGCGATGGAGCAAAACATCATTTTGGTGAGCCCAACAACGTTGCTGGTGGCACTGCGCACCATTGATAATCTATGGCGCAATGAACGCCAAAATGAAAACGCTAAAATGATTGCGCAGCGTGCGACAAAGCTCTACGACAAATTACGATTGTTTGTAGACGACATGGAGGGGCTCGGCGGTGCGCTGGATAAGGCGAATCAAAGCTATCAAGGTGCGATGAACAAGCTTGCCACAGGGCGCGGAAATGTGATTCGCCAAGCCGAAAGCTTTAAACACTTGGGAGTTGAAATTAAACGACCGATTTCTTCCGACCTCGCGCAGTTAGCGCAGAGTGATGCATTTTCAGAAAATGACCCGTTAGTAGAAAGACATCCGGCTGAGGATAAAGTAAACTAATCGCCCGCAGTGCAGTGGGCGATTTTATTTGTCAACAAACGCCCCGTAGAGGAAAGCGCTGCCTAAGAGGAATTAGAATGACGGACACAAGTTTGCAATCCAATACAGCGTTAGAGAATGAAACCACTCACTTTGGTTTCTCTACAGTGGCAAAAGACGAAAAAGTGACTAAGGTTGCCGAAGTATTCCACTCCGTGGCAACAAAATACGACATCATGAATGACCTGATGTCAGGTGGTATTCACCGCCTTTGGAAGCGCTTCACTATCGATTGTAGTGGCGCTCGCCCTGGCCAGCGTATTCTTGACCTAGGTGGTGGTACGGGGGATTTGACGGCGAAATTCTCGCGCATTGTTGGCGATGAAGGCCATGTCATCCTTGCCGATATCAATAACTCAATGCTTAACGTTGGTCGCGATAAACTGCGTGACAACGGTATTGTGGGTAACGTGCATTACGTTCAAGCCAACGCAGAAGAACTGCCGTTCCCTGATGATTATTTTGATGTTATCACCATCAGTTTTTGTTTGCGTAATGTGACAGACAAAGACAAAGCGCTTCGTTCAATGTTCCGCGTACTGAAGCCAGGCGGCCGTCTATTGGTGTTGGAATTTTCAAAACCAGTGCTAGAGCCGTTATCGAAAGTATACGACGCATATTCATTCCACTTGTTGCCGAGAATCGGTGAGCTAGTTGCGAATGACTCAGAGAGTTACCGCTACCTAGCGGAGTCAATCCGTATGCATCCAGACCAAGAAACGCTGGAAGGCATGATGCAAGACGCAGGTTTTGAAAACACCAAATACTACAACTTAACTGGTGGTATTGTGGCTTTGCATCGCGGTTATAAATTCTAAGGGTTAACGGCATGCCATTTGAACCACTTATCACCGCTGTGATTGAAACGTCACTGAATACACTGATCAAAGACGACCCAGCATTGGGCCGTCGTTTAGCGCGTCTAAAAGGTCAAGTTATTCAAGTTCACCTGAAAGAGATCAATAAAACACTGACATTCGTTTTTAGTCAGCAAATTGATGTGCTTGGTCATTACGAAGGGCAGCCTAACTGCTATCTATCGCTCAACTTGAGTGTGTTACCAGAGCTGCGCGATCAGGCCAACATCACTCGTCTTATTAAACAAGATAAACTTGAACTTGAAGGCGATATTCAATTGGCGCAGAAATTCTCTCAGTTGATGGTGGATTGCAAACCAGATGTTGAAGAGTGGTTGTCTCGCGTGACTGGCGATGTCGCCGCACATACCTTTGTGCAAGGTTCAAAAAACATCGGCAACTTTCTTGCGTCTCAAGCAGAAAAACACCAGCGTCATCTGGCGCAAGTAGTGACTGAAGAATGGAAACTGGCTCCCGCTCCGTTAGAGGTGGCCTATTTCTGCGACCAAGTTGATGAGGTTCGCAGCCAGGCTTCTCGCATTGAAGCTCGTTTAACGGCTTTGCTGAATAAGCTGGATGCAGATAAGCCTGCATTGGAGAAACCATGACGCCAGCAGAACTAAAGCGCTTATACCACATCGCCAAAGTACAACTGGAATACGGCTTAGATGAGCTGCTTCCCGATCACCAACTGACCAAAGCGCCGCTTTTACTGCGCAAAAGCTTGTTTTGGATTAAGAACAAGCACCCAGAAAAACCACTCGGTGAACGTCTGCGTTTAGCACTGCAAGAGCTGGGGCCGGTTTGGATTAAGTTCGGTCAGATGATGTCGACGCGCCGTGACTTATTTCCTCCGCATATCGCTGATCCCCTAGCTTTACTTCAAGACCAAGTCGCGCCTTTTGATGGCGAGTTGGCAAAAA
Organism: Vibrio sp. Vb0667; assembly: GCF_033391095.1. Taxonomy (NCBI): domain Bacteria; kingdom Pseudomonadati; phylum Pseudomonadota; class Gammaproteobacteria; order Vibrionales; family Vibrionaceae; genus Vibrio; species Vibrio sp. Vb0667. The sequence goes on from NZ_JAWPOL010000021.1 coordinate 69,588, forward strand.
AGCAGATGGAGCAAGCATTAGGTGGTCCGTTAGAAAAATGGTTTACCGAGTTTGATATCAAACCACTGGCGTCTGCGTCGATTGCTCAGGTACATACTGCGCGCATAAAAGACACTAACCAAGAAGTGGTATTAAAGGTTATCCGCCCAGATATTCGCCCAGTCATTGATTCAGATCTAAAACTGATGCACCGAATGGCGCGTATAGTCGCCGGAGCGATGCCTGAAGCACGTCGTTTAAAACCAGTTGAAGTCGTGCGTGAGTACGAGAAAACCCTGCTTGATGAACTCGACTTGCGACGTGAGGCGGCGAATGCCATTCAGTTGCGCCGCAACTTTGAGGGCAGCGAAGAATTATATGTTCCTGAAGTTTTTCCCGACTTCAGTAATGAAACTGTCATGGTTTCTGAGCGAATATATGGCATTCAAGTCTCTGATATTGAAGGCTTGAAAGCAAATGGCACCAATATGAAATTGCTCGCGGAACGCGGTGTGAGTGTGTTCTTCACTCAGGTGTTCCGAGACAGCTTTTTCCATGCCGATATGCATCCGGGTAATGTGTTCGTCAAACCCGAACATCCAGAGAACCCAATGTGGATAGGGCTAGATTGTGGAATCGTTGGTACACTTAATAGCGAAGACAAGCGTTATCTGGCGGAAAACTTCCTGGCGTTTTTCAATCGTGACTACCGCCGAGTGGCGGAGTTACATGTTGATTCAGGGTGGGTGCCTGCGGATACCAATGTCGATGAGTTTGAGTTCGCGATTCGCATTGTGTGTGAGCCTATTTTTGCTAAGCCATTGTGCGAAATCTCCTTTGGTCATGTGTTGTTGAATTTGTTCAACACGGCACGTCGATTCAATATGGAGGTTCAGCCACAGCTTGTACTGTTGCAAAAAACGCTGTTGTACGTGGAAGGGCTTGGTAGGCAGCTATATCCTCAACTTGATTTGTGGGAGACCGCAAAACCATTCCTGGAAGAATGGATGATGAATCAAGTTGGGCCGCAAGCTCTAGTGAATGCGATTAAAGACCGCGCACCATTTTGGGCAGAGAAATTACCTGAACTGCCAGAGCTGCTTTACGATAGCCTGAAACAAGGTAAAGCGATGAATCAACGTATGGATCAGCTTTATCAAGGGTATCGCCAGAGCAAGCGCCAGCAGGCGACAGGAAAGTTTTTGTTTGGCGTTGGCGCGACTTTAGTCGTATGCTCGGCAATATTGGTGAACGATGCTTTTGAGCAGCTTTCGTTGGCCTGCGGTATCGCAGGTGTCACATTTTGGCTGCTTAGTTGGCGAGCTTATCGTCAATAGACGTTAAACTCTTGAAATATTTTTGTTTGTTTAAAGACCCGAGGTAAAGAGAATGGGTGGTATCAGTGTTTGGCAACTTCTAATCATTGCTGTAATTGTTGTATTGCTATTCGGAACAAAGAAACTACGCGGTATCGGTGGCGATCTGGGTGGTGCCGTTAAGGGCTTCAAAAAAGCGATGAGCGAAGATGAACCTGCGAAAAATGACAAAGACGCAGACTTCGAACCAAAAAGTCTAGAAGAGCAGCAGAAAAAAGAAGCTGCTCCTGAAACGAAAAAAGACAAAGAGCAGGCGTAAAACGTGTTTGATATCGGTTTTTGGGAACTGGTATTAATATCTGTTGTTGGTCTGGTCGTTCTTGGGCCGGAGCGTTTGCCTCATGCTATTCGCAGCGTGTCTCGCTTTATCGGTGCCGCTAAGAGTATGGCAAATAGCGTCAAAGACGAATTGTCACACGAGCTGAAAGTCCAAGAGCTGCAAGAAAACTTGCGCAAAGCAGAACAAATGGGGATGGATGATTTGTCCCCTGAGTTGAAATCTTCAGTTGAAGAGTTGAAGAAGGCAGCGCAATCTGTAAATCGTCCTTACGCAAAGAACACCGATTTAGAGGCTGAGCCTGTAAAAACAGAGCCAGCAGTCGAAGAGGCCGTGAAAGCGCAAGAGAGCAAGGTTACAGCGGCAGATAAGAAAGCCGAATAGTCTCATTAGGAGGAGCTACTAGTGATTGGTAGCTCCTTTTTGATCTGGTTTTTAATAAGAGGTTTGCCATGTCTACCGTCGAGCAGACACAACCTTTAATTAGTCATTTGTTGGAGCTTCGCAACCGACTACTGCGCTCAATCCTCGCAGTGTTGGTCGTGTTTGTCGGACTAATTTATTTCTCTAACCACATTTACGAGTTTGTTTCCGCACCTTTAGTAGAACGTCTACCTGAAGGCGCGACCATGATTGCTACGGATGTAGCGTCACCTTTTTTTACGCCACTTAAGCTGACGTTAATTGCTTCGGTATTTATTGCGGTGCCGTTTATCTTGTATCAAGTGTGGGCATTTGTAGCGCCAGGTTTGTACAAGCATGAACGTCGATTGATCATGCCATTGCTGTTCTCTAGTTCGCTATTGTTCTACTGTGGAGTGGCATTTGCCTACTTCGTGGTATTTCCATTGGTGTTTGGCTTCTTTACCGCCATCTCTCTTGGTGGAGTAGAGTTTGCAACTGATATCTCGAGTTATCTCGACTTTGTGCTGGCGCTATTTATGGCGTTTGGTATCGCATTTGAGGTGCCTGTTGCGATTATTTTGTTGTGTTGGACTGGGGCCACTACACCAGAAGATTTAAGACAGAAACGTCCTTATATTATAGTGGCTGCGTTTGTCGTAGGTATGGTGTTAACGCCACCAGACATGATCTCGCAAACCTTACTCGCTATTCCGATGTGTTTACTGTTTGAAGTCGGTTTGTTCTTCGCGCGTTTTTATACTCGTCGAAGCGAAGAAGTAGAAGCGGAAACCAAAGAATAAGGCTAATCTAGATGTGAAAAGCGGCTCAATTGAGCCGCTTTTTTTGCGGTTGGTTTTTTCTTGGGCTAATTACTTAACTTTCATGACGTAACCACATTTTGTGCATACGTATACTTCCTTGATGCCCAGCAGCTTTTGAAAAAAACTGCGCGGTACGCGTTGTAAGTAAGCACCATGTGTACACACTTCAACTTCCATATTCATGCTGTTTTACATTTGTGCTAATTAATGGGCGTAAATCAGTATAGAAAAATAATGTGTCGAGTTGTCGACAGTTTTGCAAAGCGGACGAAGTAAAGTGACGATATGAGAAGTAAGTAGAGTTGCTAGTTAATTATTATGTTTATCAATAATTTTGTATGGATTGTTCTACTATTTCAACGGGTTGAATCGTTCATTCAATAGTTTAGGTGATAAAAAAGCGACGTTGATTTCGTCGCTTTTTTCAATTCTCGTGAATTAAATATTAAACAGCGTTTTGGCATTCTCAGTCGTTATGGCATCGATGGTTGCGATGTCGACATCACGCAAGTCGGCAACACGTTGTGCAACGAGAGAAGTGTAGGCTGGTTCATTACGTTTACCACGGTGTGGCACCGGCGCTAAATATGGACAGTCGGTTTCTAAAATGACCCACTGCATATCCAAATGTGGAATGACTTTATCCATCCCGCCATTCTTAAAGGTTGATACGCCACCCAAGCCTAAGTGGAAGCCTAGCTCATTGATTGCTTGTGCTTCTTCTAAGCTGCCTCCAAAACAGTGGAATACACCACGCAGACGACCATCTTGCTCTTGTCGTAGCAAAGTGAGTGTTTCTTCAATCGAATCACGAGTGTGGATAACGACTGGTAAATCCATCTCTTTTGCCCAGTTAAGTTGAGCTACGAACGCCATTTCTTGCTCAGCACGATAGGTTTTATCCCAATATAGGTCGATACCAATTTCGCCCACCGCAATAAACTTGTGTTTCTCAAACCAACCGCGGATGATCTCCAACGTTTGTTCAACATTGCTGTCCACATAACAAGGGTGCAGCCCCATCATTGAGTGGCATACGTCAGGATATGCCGCTTCGGTTTTTAGCATGGGCTCAATTGAGTCCAGATCGATGTTTGGCAACAGGATTTTATTAATGCCTTGCGTTAAGGCGCGTTGTACTACTTCATCGCGGTCGTTATCAAATTCGCTAGCATAGATGTGCGCGTGGGTATCGATCATCGTTACTCTCTGTGCTTCATGGTTGGTTTCGTATTCGAAGTATACTTGAGTGTGAGTGCTGGGTCATTTTCAGTTTTTTTCATTACCTTTTTCCAGATTGTCACTCGCAACATGCATCAAGAGTGATATGATTTTGTTCACCAGATGATTTGATCATCATAACCGTCCAGACAAGGAGAAAATGGTGTC
>NZ_JAWPOL010000220.1:0-1277 GCF_033391095.1 Vibrio sp. Vb0667
ACTCTTGACCGTTGTGACCTGCACAGCAAGCCAATCGATCAGCGCAGGAAGCATCTGAGTTGACGCCTTTTCTCCCTTCATCCACGTTTGCGCGTAAGATAACAGATCTGGTACTAAATTTTGTAAGTTTTGTTGGCGTAATGGTGCTGGCACGCCCATGACCATTAGCGCTTTATCATTTCTGGCTTTTAATTGGATACCCAACTGAGCAAAGTCTTGTTGATAATCTTGTGCCAACTTCACTAAGTCAGTGTCCAACTTCATCGACAACGGTACTAATAAAGGCTGCGCTTTTAACGCTCCTTCACTTGGCGTCAACTGACCTTTGGTGCGATAGAACTCAGCTCGAGGTAATGAAACTAAGGCTACTCCACTGTCGCTGCTCATCAGAACAAATTGTTCATCCACAGCGGCCAACGCTTTCCCCAACGCTGTAACTTGAGGCAAACTCACTTCTCGAACGGACCCTGTCGATGTCGGTTGCTCAGCTTGTTGCGATTCGAAGTCGGGTGTTTTTAGCAGTTCATGGTAAGTGTGGACTTCTCGCTTGCTTGGTGCAGGTTCAGCATGACGCTCTTTACCTACATTTGGTTTAGGCGCAGGTTTGGATTCAATCCAATCCATTCGCTTAAAGGAGTCTGCAATGCGTGCTTCACGCACAGATGAATCACTCGGCGCACGATCGCGTGGCTTTATCTCATAATCAGTACGTCCAGGGTACGTAGGCGTTTTATCAATCGCTTGATACACACGCTCTGGGACAGTAGTACTCACTGATTGTGGCGAGTATTGAGGCGTCGTTTCCGGTTGGCTTTCTCGCTCTTCAGGCTCTGCTCGATGGAACGCGGACTCATTGACTTGCGGCTTATCAATCACAGAGCTTTGTGCCAGTGCATCAGCCAAAGCTTGATAGATAAAGTCATGTACCAATCTTGCTTGGTGGAAACGCACTTCATGCTTCGCTGGATGAACGTTCACGTCCACCTGATGCGGGTCTAGCTCGATGAACAACACATAAGCGGCAAATTGATCCGGCTTTAAGCTCATTTCGTAACTTTGACGAATCGCATGATTGATCAGTTTGTCCCGCATCATGCGGCCATTCACGTAACAATACTGCAAATCGCTTTGCTGACGAGCCCCATCCGGGGTGGTGATCCAACCATGCAACTTGAGACCTTGATGCTCAAGCTCAATACGAAGCATATTACGCACAAATGCATTACCACACACCGCCGCTATACGCTTTTCGGTTTGCAGTTGATTCTTAGCCGCAC
>NZ_JAWPOL010000221.1:0-1276 GCF_033391095.1 Vibrio sp. Vb0667
CATTTCGCCATCGTAACGGCCCCCTTCGATAATGATGCTGCCATCATAAGGTTTGAAGCCGAGCGCCTTCACAACGCCAGTCAGTGTGTAAGCCCCACCACCGAGAAAGTTTTTTAACTCAACAGGCGTTTCTGCCGTCACTTCTGCGCCAAAACCTGCCGCCGCAACATTGATAAAGCAACGATCGTTCGCCTTAACGCAATCAACAGACAGCGCTTGCCCTTCCACTGCCAAGGTTAATGCATCAGCAATCGAATCTGGAATATGATTCGCGGTCGCAAAATCATTGGCCGTACCAAGCGGAATAATGGCAAGTTCAGGGCGACTTTCATGATCAATGTGGATAAGTGCCGAAGCAGCCTCATTGACAGTGCCATCGCCACCCGCAACAACAATACGCTCAATACCATCCGTTACCGCTTCTTTCACGAGACGCGGCATATCTTGCGATTCCCAAGTGACGCGAACTTGCACATCTACGCCCTTGTCTCTCATTTTCATGATGGCGTCTCTTAGCTCAGGATTACCGGCTTTTTTGCCGTTTAGAATCGCTCGTATTGTCTTCATATGGACTTCCTATTTCTTGATGACTTTCCCTGCGTGTTTGATTTGCGCGCGCAACCACTGATGAGCACTTTCATTAGTGCGACTAGGGTGCCAAATGGTGCAAAGATCGTAAGTTGTTACATCAAATGGAAACGGCAGTGCTTTCACATGATAGGTATTACTGAACAACTTAATCATCGATTCTGGCATCAAACCAATGTATTCGCTACCGCAGATAACCGGCAACATTTCCAGTGCTCCTGCGGCTTGATACATGATTTTGCGTTTGTCCAAATCAACAATATCTTCTGCACTCAGCATGCTTTTTCGGCTTTGCCACTGCGATACTGCAACGTGTTCTTCTTCAAAAAACTGCTCTTGAGAAATACTCTCAGCGATGCGAGGGTGATCTTTGTTACACACCACCATCAAACGCTCAGTGATCACGGGTTCAACTTTCAAGACCGTTCTCCCGCGTGGTGCTAAATCGATAATCAAATCATAACGTTGTAAGCGTAGATCACTTTCGTAATCCTCAGTAAACAGCGGGTGCACTTCCAAAGCGATATTCGGCGCTAACTCGTGAATCTGCTTCATCAACTGTGGCAGCAACTCGTAGCTTAAAATCGACACGCAAGCGATAGAGAAAATGCGATTGGAAACTTTAGGATCAAACTCAACCGATGCCGACAGCGTCGAGGTAAAGTTCTTTATCGCCGCAACCATGGCC
>NZ_JAWPOL010000222.1:0-1274 GCF_033391095.1 Vibrio sp. Vb0667
TGTGTTAATAATGTTGGCAACCGCTCGGCTGTTCACCGTGCCTGTAATGGCAAATTCAACCGTATCTCCTGGAGCAATATCGAGATTGGTCTCGATGTCCGAATTTGGTCCCGGTAAGGTCTCGATATTGGTGCGAGGGTCACCTTTGCTGGTCACGATCGTCCAATCGTTGAATGCCGCTTCCATTGCGCCACCAGACGTTTCAACCTCTAATCCAGAAATCAAATCCTCCACTTTGACATCCGCAGCAAAACCAGAACCATTGTTCGTGACCTTAACTCGGAATGTCGAGAACTCTCCCGGCTGGTAATATCGTTCGTCAGCGGACTTTTCGATAACGACATCGCCCGGGTAAGGTTTTAGCGTTGCAGTTGCGAGAATATCTTTGCCGTTGTAGTTGAGTGTGGCTTGGTTAACGATGTCACCAGTTGCTTGTGCATTCACTAAACCAATCACGTACAACGTAATGCTGTCATTTGGTGCTAGGTCGATGTTGTAGTCAATATCTTTATCCACCACCAGAGAGTTCGCATCGACCGTAGTTAATGCACTGCCCACCACATATTGAACGGCCCATTGCAAAAATGCTTGGTTGGTTGAACCATCAATCGTATCGACAGTTAACGCGCCAATGGCATCTTTCAAATTGATATCGTTCGCGTAGTTGTTGCCTTCATTGACAATTTTGAGAATGTAACCCGACACTTTGTTTGGGCTGTAATGCTCCACCATCGGCGTTTTCGTAAACGTTAGATCGGGGATCTTTGCCGTGCTGGTCGCTTCTGCCGTTTTTGTGGTGCCGTTGTAGGTAACATCAACGGTATTGGTCACCTCACCAACGACTTGCGAGTTAAGCTCACCTTCTACGGTGATGGTCACCACATCATTAGGCGCAATATCAATACTGCCATCAATGAACTCGTCATTGGCTGCGGGGAACTTAGTGGCTCCGTTCAAAGACTCGGCATTCATGTAAATAGTCCCAGACTCAAACGCAATCACGTCCGCACCAGTCACGCTGGCCGCCGTAATTTTGTTTACGAAGTCTTTAACTTGGACATCGTTCGCCCAGTTTGCCGTGGTGTTTTCAATTTGAATCGTATACGTCAGCATATCGCCAGACTCATACTGAGTTTTATCGACGATTTTTGTCACATTCAAATCAGCGACAGCTGCAACATACGTCGCTTGCGCGGCTAGTTTACTCGTCGCGTCACTGACTTCGACCACGTTTGTGATATCACCAACCAGATCGGCTTTGACCAAACCTTCTA
>NZ_JAWPOL010000223.1:0-1270 GCF_033391095.1 Vibrio sp. Vb0667
TGGATCAGTCTTATTACTTTCCTGATGAGCAAGCGACGCGCAGTTGGTTAAATAACAATATTTCACCAGACCTGATATTTAATGAAGCTAACCTGTGCGACGGTTCAAAATTACTTAGCTGCTTGAAAGCCGATAAGCCAAACCTGTTGATTCTGTCACAACATTTGCTGTCAGGAGATACCAACCAACAGGTAATAGATGCGCTGGCTTATGCCGAGCAAGCTAAAATTCCGGTTCTATATCTGCATTGGGACGGTGGGCTGACCGATCTTGGCCGAGACATTTTGGCAAAATTCCATGTTGACTACGTGGGGGACAACTATTGGCGTAAGTTAGGTTTGGTCGATTGGGCACCTTCATCACTGATGAACTTTGTGCCAGATTCTGTCATCACGCAACAAGCGTTGTTATCCCGTTTCGAAACTCAAAACTTCAATGTTGATTTGTCCCAATGTGATGATAAATCATGCCCAGAAGTAGCGAACATGGACAGTCAGTTTTACGACGCTGCCAACAGCATTCGCCAATGGCTGAAATCACTTGATGAGCAAAAAATCTCGTTGTTTGAACAAGATGGTTATCAATACGAAAAGCTGATGGTGTTATTGGCGGATCATTATCGTCAAACGGCCTCTTTTCCAATGGATAAGCAGTCTACGGGGACGACTGAATTTTTGAAATCGTACTTCGCGGACTACGTTCAATACAACAGTCGTCGCATCAACCCAAAACAACCAAATATGGGAAACTTCAGCCGCAGTGAATTTGGGGCCGATGTAAAGAGAATTGATACTACGGTGAATATGGAGTCTAAACGCAACTTCCGTTCGGCAGGAGTGTATGCGCTGCCAGGTGAGACTTTCACGGTAACGCGTAAAGACAACAATGATGTGACCACAAAAATTGTCATCAATAGCTTAAGAAGTGGAGCGACCCATGAGTTCAGTAAAGACGGTTATACTCGACCTAAACTGCTGACTTCATTTGCTTACGAAGTCAAAGCGGGTGAAACCATCACGCTGACTTCTCCTTATGGCGGCCCAGTACAGGTTCACTTTGACAAAAATGATATTCCGGTTGAACTGAGATTTAACCATGTGGCACAGCATCCTGTATGGAGAAGTGAGAAGGACAACGACACCTTTATTCAGCAGCTAGAAGCCAATTTGTTTGATTGGGCCGAGCTGATCACCCCTGGGTTTGAAGTGCACTCAATGCGTGACAAGATGTTAGAGCCGGTCAGCGATGAAATGTGGCCTACCCCTGCGAA
>NZ_JAWPOL010000224.1:0-1269 GCF_033391095.1 Vibrio sp. Vb0667
ACTCAAACTTCAGCTTGTGTACGCGGTTCGCCTTCAATTAGAAAGTGAAGTCTCTGATGCGAATGGGCCAGACGTCACGCAATTGCTTTATTCAACCGACCGATTTTTGGAGAGTGCACGCGCTTTTATTGGCAGTGATGGCGAGTTGGTATCGTTGGCGGAGCAACTGCACACCAGCCGAGGTGCGGAAAACAACTCTCAGCAAATCGAAAACATGTATTACCGCTTGGGAGCCTTGGTTCTTGAATCGATTTTTAGCGATTCCAACACCAATACGGATACCTATCGCGAACTGGATTTACTGTTCATCGAATCGGATTCACTGTCGACAGGGGAGCGTTCTGCATTTCAACGTCGACTCGCACAAACTTCAAGTGTTCTTGCGGCGAATGCACAGGGCAGTTATTTGGCGAATCAGTTATTAAAGCCAGATTTTCCTAATCAGTTGGTGTCGATGAAGGCTACGCTCGAACAAAAACTGGTTTCTTTTATCTTTTGGCTCATTGTCGTGAGTGGTTGTCTGTTGGCGTTGGTCTCATGGGCTGTCTTCTCTAAAAATGCGGTGGCGAATTCAAGTTCATCAGAGCCTGCCGTTTCTCAAACTGAAAACGCATCCAGTTCTTTAGAACACGAGAACAAAGCGCGTGAGTTGGCAAGTGATGCTCAAGCGAATAAAACGCAAGAGCTAACCCCTGATTCGCGACAAGAATTGTTAGCTCCGCAAGAACCGTTTATCGATATAAACAGAATGCTGGATTCGCTTTCTGGCGATGAAGGCGCTGTCCGAATGTTGCTCGAGGTCTTTATTCAAGATCATGCTGAAGATGGTTCTAAATTACATAAACTTCTAAACGAAGATATAGACAACGCACAGCGCGCAGCGCACAGCCTGAAAGGGGTGTCAGGAAGTTTAGGTGCAATGCCCCTGCATTACATCTCAGGTGAGATAGAATTATTGATAAAACAGGGCAAAGAAGTACCGGATAATAAGCTCTGTCAATTAAGGGATGTATTACAACAAACAACACTTTTCGCAGAGAAAGTTCTTAACAGTGAAAAGATACGAGAAGTGCTAACAGATTGATATTCCTCTGACTTAAAATGTTGGCGGTTGAGGTATTAAAGGCGCGTTCGAACCTACACTTGGGTTCCGCTTAATTCCTGTTCTATACAATTTGATAAAGGTAGCTTCATGTCCATTCGTCGAATATCGTCACTAATGGTTTTGTGGTTGGTTACCACTCTTTCAGGGTGTTCCCTGTTAGAAGT
>NZ_JAWPOL010000225.1:0-1268 GCF_033391095.1 Vibrio sp. Vb0667
CCGCCGCTGGATAAACGATGGCCGCGTGCGTGTCACTCGCAAACTCGCCAACAATTTTCACTTTGTTAGTCAACTGCGCATCGGTCTTATAAACCACCCCTAAAGGAGCTTCTCCGCGCTCAACTAAAGCCAAAGCAAGACGTACATTTTTTGCTGGTGCAACTTTGGTTTGAATCTCTTTCCATACACCCAGTGTAGTCAGTGATTCTTTCGCGTACATCCCTGCCGGCACAGACGTAGGGTTGCCCAATGCGAGGCGACTGCCATTTAACGCCGCTTCCCAAGCTTTTGCATCCGCGAAGTTAAATACGGCTAAGCTTGACGTTTGAGGTGCAATAAGAACGAGACTATTGCGCACTAAATTGGTGACATTGTCACTATCTATAACACCTTCATCAACCAAGTAGTCCATCCATTTCGTGTTTGCAGAAATAAACACATCAGCTGGAGCACCATTGATAATTTGTCGTGCGATCGAAGACGAGCCGCCATACACAGGCGTAACTGTTACGTCATACTTTTCTTTAAAATCTTGAGCGATTTCGTCAATCGCATTCGTCATCGAAGACGCAGCATAAACTTTCAGATCCGTTGCTGCATTTGTTGAGAAAGAAATGCTTAATATTGCCGCTAGGCAAGCATGCGTTTTCCATGCTTTCATAAAGTGACTCCGTACAAGGCAAGCGAAAATTCTATCTAGCCAAATGAATGCGTTCCCAGCCCGATCCGTTTTTCTAATAAGGAGCCGAGAGAAAATTTGGTTAAAGATAGCGTTTGGTTAACGAGTTATTTAAACAGAAAGTCAAGGTTCATGTGTTGTTCTATCGCATCCGCAATACGGTTAATACCTTGTTCTTTCAATGCTTCAAAATCTTGCTGTTTGACCTGAGTGCCATTCACCCACTCAGTAATGAGGTTTAGCGCTTCCGCTTCGTCAAAACATCCGTGCAAGTAGGTTCCCATAATTTGGCCACATTCACTAATGGCACCGTCACATTCTCCGTTGTCGAGCTCAAGCGGTTGTTCGTCAAGTACCCGGCTTCTACCAACATGAATCTCATAACCTTTCACCTTCGCTTTTTGGTTATTGAGATTGAGCACAGCTTCAGTCTTGGTGAGCTGTTTACTACCAGTCAGCACGGTATGAACATTCAATAGTCCCAAACCTTCGCTTGAACCCGGTTCACCTTCTACACCGTCTGGATCACCAATCGTTTTACCAAGCATCTGGTAGCCACCACAAATGCCCATTACTTTTCCACCTAAAC
>NZ_JAWPOL010000226.1:0-1263 GCF_033391095.1 Vibrio sp. Vb0667
TCATCCACTTAAGCATTACGATGTTCGAGTTTAGGTATTCTTCGATTGATTCTTGAGATAGCTTAACGGTACAACCCGCAGCAGAACGCTCAGCTGATGCATCAGACAGTTCGAATGCTTGCTCAACCGTTAGTGTTTCTAGACCTTCAATCTCAAGGATACGGCCAGAGAATTCATTCACTTTACCGGCTTTTTCAACAGTCAGTAGACCTTGTTGAATCGCGTAGTAAGGGATGGCATGAACTAGGTCACGAAGTGTGATACCCGGTTGCATCTTGCCTTTAAAGCGAACCAAAATTGATTCAGGCATATCCAATGGCATAACGCCTGTTGCCGCTGCGAATGCAACCAGACCAGAACCAGCTGGGAATGAAATACCTAACGGGAAACGAGTATGCGAGTCGCCACCAGTACCGACAGTATCTGGCAGTAGCATACGGTTTAGCCACGAGTGGATAATACCATCGCCTGGACGTAGAGAAACACCGCCACGGTTCATGATGAAATCAGGAAGTGTATGGTGAGTATTCACGTCAACTGGTTTAGGGTACGCAGATGTGTGACAGAACGACTGCATAACTAGGTCTGCTGAGAAGCCAAGACACGCAAGGTCTTTAAGCTCATCACGCGTCATAGGACCCGTTGTATCTTGAGAACCTACGGTTGTCATCTTAGGCTCACAGTAAGTGCCCGGACGAACACCTGCTACACCACACGCTTTACCAACCATTTTCTGTGCAAGCGTGTAACCCTTGCCAGAATCAGCGACTTCACCAGGTTTACGGAATACATCAGAAGACTCAAGACCTAGAGCTTGGCGCGCTTTATCTGTTAAACCACGACCGATGATCAGTGGGATACGACCGCCAGCACGTACTTCATCAATCAGCACGTCTGTTTTTAGAGAAAACTCAGCGAGCACTTCACCTGTTTCGTGGTTACATACTTTGCCCTCGTATGGGTAAACGTCGATAACGTCGCCCATATTCAACTTCGTTACATCAACTTCGATAGGCAGCGCGCCCGCATCTTCCATTGTGTTGAAGAAGATAGGTGCAATTTTACCGCCAAGCACGTAACCACCAGCGCGTTTGTTAGGTACGTAAGGGATATCATCGCCCATGAACCATAGCACTGAGTTAGTTGCAGATTTACGAGAAGAACCAGTACCAACAACATCACCAACATACACTAGCTGGTGACCTTTTGATTTTAGCTCTTCGATTTGTTTGATTGGACCGATAGTGCCTGGCTGGTCAGGGT
>NZ_JAWPOL010000227.1:0-1263 GCF_033391095.1 Vibrio sp. Vb0667
GGAATTTCTAACGACATATCAAAACGGTCGAGAAGCGGTCCCGATAAACGACCCAAATAACGCAAAATGGCCTGAGGATTGGTACGCGCTTGATTTCCTTCATAATAGCCCGTAGGGCTCGGATTCAGCGCCCCCACCAGCTGAAAACGAGCAGGAAAACGCGTTTTTCCTTGTGCGCGCGAAATGATGATCTCACCCGATTCCAATGGTTCTCGTAACGAGTCCAACACTTTACGGTCAAACTCCGGCATTTCATCAAGGAACAATAACCCATTGTGAGCCAAAGAAATCTCACCTGGTCTTGGCACCGAGCCACCACCAACTAATGCCGCCATCGAACTGGAATGGTGCGGCGCACGAAACGGACGCGACTTCCAGTTGTGCTCATTAATCTCACTTTGCGTCAGTGATGCGACTGAAGCCGTTTCCATCGCTTCTTCGTCGCTCATCTCCGGCAGTAAGTCGCATAAACGCGATGCCAGCATGGTTTTTCCTGTACCAGGAGGACCAAGGAAAAGTAGGTTGTGGTTTCCAGCCGCCGCAATTTCTAGAGCACGCTTTCCTTGTTGCTGCCCAATGATGTCTTGTAGATCTCGACCATGTTTTTCAACCGTTTTTCGCTTCGGAGTTTGATAAAGATTGAGACGATGCTGACCACATAACTCCGCACACACCTCAAGTAAGGATTGCGCTGACTTATGTTGCTCTTTGCCCACCAGCGCCGCTTGATCGCCATTGACATGAGGCACCACCAAATGACGTCCTACTTTGCTTGCAGCCAACGCGGCAGGAAGCACACCTTTGACAGGTCTTAACCCTCCAGACAGGGCTAATTCGCCAACACATCCGAAGTTTTTGAGCCTATCTGTCGCGATTTGCTCTGAAGCCGCCAAAATACCCAATGCGATAGGCAAATCAAAACGTCCGCCTTCTTTAGGTAAATCCGCCGGGGCCAAATTGACCGTAATGCGCTTGGCTGGAAACTGGAAATTTGAGTTGATGATCGCACTGCGTACACGATCTTTGGATTCCTTTACCGTAGTCTCCGGCAACCCAACGAGAGTAAAGCCGGGCATGCCATTACTGATATGCACTTCCACACTAACTGACGGCGCTTGCACCCCGACACTTGCCCGACTATGAATGATTGCCAGCCCCATAAACTCCCCAATCTATTGAACACTATATAAACAAATGTTTTATCTATGTGGTTATGTTATATACCGCGTCCCAATTGAGAGTTAATGTGAAAAAAGAATGACT
>NZ_JAWPOL010000228.1:0-1260 GCF_033391095.1 Vibrio sp. Vb0667
GCTTCTTCTCATTTTTTGCAGGCCTAAACATTTACATCGCTTACGAGCTACCTCTGGATGTTTGGGTTAACTTCAAAGTATTTGGAATGCTGATCGCCACCTTCGCCTACATGATTGCTACTGGTGTCTACATTTACAAGCACATGCCAAAGGAAGAGAAAAATAACTCCTCCGATGTCTCGGTTGATGATTAAAAACTCAATTTTGCTATAATCCGCGCAAATGTATTATTCACAGCGACCTTCGGGTCGCTGTTTTGTTCAACGGACCAATAATTACTGCATTAGTATTCTTATTGGCACACCATATTTGCGCTTTTTTTGAGCGCCCTTGAAGATTTAGGATGTCACTATGAGCCAAGAATTTAACTCTCCGAAAGGCCAGCTTCTGCTTCGTACCCTTGCAATGCCCGCTGATACAAATGCAAACGGCGATATCTTTGGTGGTTGGATAATGTCTCAACTTGACTTGGCGGGTGCGATTCTGGCGAAAGAGATCTGTTCTGGTCGCGTCGTTACCGTTTCTGTTTCAAGCATTACATTTAAAAAACCAGTCAGCGTAGGTGACGTGGTTTGTTGTTACGGCGTGTGTAAGAAAATCGGCCGTACATCTATGAGCGTTGACCTAGAAGTTTGGGTGAAACCAGTGAAAGTAGACGGCATCGAAGATCGTTTCATGGTTTGTGAAGCAACCTTTAACTATGTAGCCATCGACAGTGAAGGCAAACCACGTCCAGTGCAAAGCTAAGTCGTCATAAAATCGAATTGCTAGGAAGAATCTCACATTTTCTATTGTTCACTTGTGAGAGGTTCAAAAAAGACGTTAAATTAACACTTTACCCCACCAATTAAGGAACTATGCTATGTGGTACGTCATCTTTTCTCAGGACGTTGAGAACTCATTGGAAAAACGTATGGGCGTTCGTCCTCAACATTTAGAACGCTTGCAACAGCTTCAAGATGAAGGTCGTTTACTTACCGCAGGTCCAATGCCAGCGATCGACTCTGATAACCCAGGAGAAGCCGGCTTTACTGGTTCGACAGTCATTGCTGAATTTTCCTCTTTGGAAGATGCCAAAACATGGGCTGACGCCGATCCTTATGTGGCGGCGGGCGTTTACGAAAACGTGATCGTAAAACCGTTCAAAAAAGTGTTTTAATTTATGAAAAAATTACTGTGTCTCTTTCTCGCCTTTGGTGCATTGGCGGGTTGTTCATCAAGCAATGACAACCAACGCCAACTTGAATTAATGGCGTCTAA
>NZ_JAWPOL010000229.1:0-1259 GCF_033391095.1 Vibrio sp. Vb0667
TGACCCGTCCTGATATGGGTTGACACTTTTTAACTAAAACGCTCGATGTACTTCATCGGGCGTTTTGTATTTTAAAGCCGTATGAGGCCTCATTTGATTATAGATATCTACGGACTCTGCTACCATCGTCCTTGCTTCTTTCAGATCTTTCGGTTTCTTCAGCAAGAGCTCCATTTTGAGTATCCCATTTACACGCTCAGCTAAAGCATTCTGATAACAGTCATACCCGTCAGTCATTGAGCAAGTCACTCTATGTTTCTTATGGATATCTTGATATTCCTTCGAACAGTATTGTGAGCCTCTATCTGAGTGGTGTATTAGCTTTTCTTCACTCTGCCGTTGCCTGAGAGCTGAGATAAATGCCCGCTTAACTGATTGAGTTTTCATGTTGTCATCCACATAAAAACCAACAATCTTCCTTGAATAAGCGTCTGTAACCAAGCTGAGATAACTCTCTCCATTTTGAGTTGGCAAGTAAGTAATATCAGCAACCCACAGTTGTTCTGGCTTCGTTGGTGTCAGCCCATCTTTCACTTTGTTTGGGTGACAGAAAAATCGATGACGGCTGTCAGTCGTTCGGTGATAGGCTCGTCTTGCTCTCACTAACAGCCGATGCTTTCTGAGAAGTTCAAAGAGCTTATCGCGACCTATTTGAATGCCCTTTGTTGCTGCTAAGAACTTCAGTTTACGCGTGCCAATGCGTGGCTGCTTCAGCCTGACTTCACGGACAAAGCCAATGACAGTATGCTCATGATGTTCACAACGAGATTGAGTTTGGCATTGCTTATAATAAGCTTGGCGAGAGATTTGTACTAACTGACAAAACTTCGTAACGCTCAAACCTACTATGGTTTTCTCTTGGACAACGCTTCTTTGTGCTTTTTTGTCACTCTAACACCATAGTCACGTTCCATAACGTTCACGACAGCTTCAAAGAAGTCGGCTTTGAGTTGAGCATCTTCGAGCTGCTTCTCAAGCTCTTTAATACGTTGCTCTGGTGTAGGAGGTGAATTGAACTCGGCCATAGAGTCTCCTTTGGACATAAAGTTAGGTGTCCCTTTAGACCAATCTAGTCGACCATGCTTACGAAGCCAAACCAAAACCGTAGAGCAACCTTGGATGCCATACTTCTCTTGGGCTTGTTTGTAAGTGAGGCTTCCTTTTTCAACCTCATCAACTACAGTGAGTTTAAAAGCGAGGGAGTAATCGCGCTGAGTTCTTTTAGTTGTTGATTTCATAACACTCTCCAATTTTGGGGG
>NZ_JAWPOL010000022.1:0-66739 GCF_033391095.1 Vibrio sp. Vb0667
GGAGCGACACACGAGGTTCGAACTCGTGACCTCAACCTTGGCAAGGTTGCGCTCTACCAACTGAGCTAGTGTCGCATCAACAACGTTTCCGCTGTTTAGGGCTGCGAATTATAAGAGCATTTTTTTGTGATGCAAGTCCTTCCTTCAAAAAAACTTTATTTTTTTACTGAACGACGAAAAAGCAATCAAAAGCGATATAAATTACAACAATTTGGATCGCAACCTTAACAGTTAAATCTTGAAAATAGTACCTCGATAGTACTTAAGTTCTGCGATGGACTCACGAATGTCGTCCAAGGCCAAATGTGTTCCCTGTTTTGTGAACCCATTTAGCACCTCAGGTTGCCAGCGACGTGCTAGTTCTTTAAGAGTACTAACGTCAACATATCGGTAATGGAAGAACTCTTCCAACTCAGGCATATGCTTGTATAAAAAGCGGCGATCCTGCCCAATGCTGTTACCACATATTGGCGAAGCTCCTTTCGGCACCCATTTTTCTAAAAATTCAATGGTTTGTGCGACTGCGTCTTGTTCTGAGATTTGACTGTTTCGAACGCGCTCCACCAAACCGCTTGCCGTATGCGTATTAGTGCACCAGTCGTCCATTTTCACCAGTTCTTCTTCCGGCTGATGAATCGCTAACACTGGACCTTCAGCCAAAATATTTAGTTCGCTATCTGTGACAATAGAAGCAATTTCGATGATTTTGTGCGTTTCAGGATCAAGCCCTGTCATCTCTAAATCAACCCAAATTAGGTTTTGATCGCTAAAGGACATGGTTACGCCGCCTATTTGTTTATCGATAAAAGAGGTACTATACCTCAAAATACGAGAAACACGATACTCATACACGGAGCCAAGAGTACGGCTCAACCATTTGAGTAAATTCACATAAAGTACAGAATTGTGGCAAAGAAGAAAAAGTTAACCAAAGGTCAGGTGCGACGCGTACGTAGCAACCAACAAAAGCGTTTGAAGAAGCAAGAAGAGTCCATCCAGTGGGATGAAAACATGCTAGGCGCCAGCAAGCAAGGTCTCGTGATCACTCGTTTTGGTCAGCACGCGGACATTGAAGACCTTGAAACAGGCGAAATTCAACGCTGTAACCTCCGCCGTGGTATTGAGTCTCTAGTATCTGGCGATCGTGTTTTATGGCGCGAAGGATTGGAGTCTATGGCGGGCATCTCTGGTGTTGTTGAAGCGGTAGAACCTCGCTCTTCAGTGCTCACTCGTCCAGATTATTACGATGGCCTAAAACCCGTTGCAGCCAATATTGATCAAATGGTCATTGTCTCTTCGGTATTACCAGAGCTATCGCTAAATATTATTGACCGCTATCTCGTTGCATCAGAAACACTGAATATTGCGCCATTGTTGGTCTTAAATAAGGTCGACCTTCTAGAAGCCGATGATCGTGCAATGTATGAAGAATGGCTCAAAGAATATGAACGTATTGGCTATAAAGTGCTTCTGGTCAGCAAGAAGTCTGGAGAAGGCATTGCTGAACTAGAAACCCTGCTGCGTGACCGAATTAATATCTTTGTTGGTCAATCAGGCGTAGGGAAATCCAGCTTAGTCAACGCGTTAATGCCGGAACTAGAGAGCGAAGTGGAAGAAGGCGAAGTCTCTGAGAACTCTGGCTTGGGCCAACACACCACGACGGCTGCACGTTTATACCACATTCCAACGGGTGGCGATTTGATCGACTCACCTGGAGTACGTGAATTTGGTCTTTGGCATTTGGAAGCAGAAGAAGTAACAAAAGCATTCATTGAATTTCGACCATATTTAGGTGGTTGCAAGTTCCGAGATTGTAAACACAATGATGACCCAGGCTGCCTTCTACGTGAAGCTGTCGAGAACGGGGAAATTAACGAAACTCGCTTTGAAAACTATCATCGCATTTTGGAAAGCATGGTTGAAAATAAAGCAAATCGTCAGTATTCACGTAATAAAAAAGCCGATCTGTAATTGAGTTAAGGCTGTAACTGTGTAAAAAGTCTTCACCTAATACTGACAAGCAAATTAAATTTCAGTAACATCACGCGCCCTAAAGCGCGAATCTAACAGAAGTATCGGAATTAAAGATGGACAAGTTTAAAGTTGGACTGCAGTACTGGATCCCACAACACGGCCTCACTCGCCTAATGGGTAAACTGGCTTCAGCAAAAGCTGGCGGTCTAACAACAGCAGTTATTCGTTGGTTTATCAAACAATACAATGTGAATATGGATGAGGCAAAGCACTCAGATCCTAAGCATTTTAAAACGTTCAACGAGTTTTTCGTTCGTGAGCTAAAAGAAGGCGCACGCCCAATTTCTGAAGGCGAAAACGTCATCACTCATCCAGCCGACGCTTGTGTTAGCCAGTTTGGCCCTATTGAAGATGGTCAACTTATCCAAGCAAAAGGTCATCACTTCTCAGCACAAGAATTGCTGGGCGGTGACGCGAATTTAGCGGACGAATTTAAAGATGGTTCTTTTGCCACATTGTATCTATCTCCGCGCGATTACCACCGTGTACACATGCCATGTGACGGCACTCTGCGCCAAATGATTTACGTACCAGGTGACCTGTTCTCAGTAAACCCTCTGACAGCAGAAAACGTACCGAACCTATTTGCACGTAACGAGCGTGTGGTGTGTATCTTCGATACTGAGTTTGGTCCAATGGCACAGGTGCTTGTTGGTGCGACAATTGTTGGTAGCATTGAGCAAGTATGGGCTGGCACGATCACTCCGCCTCGTGGAAACACTGTCTACAAATGGGATTACCCAGCAGAGGGTGACAAGGCCGTGATCTTGAAAAAAGGTGAAGAGATGGGCCGCTTCAAACTGGGTTCTACTGTTATTAACCTGTTTGCCAAAGACGCGATTGAGTTTGACGCAAGCATGGAAAACGGTAAGCCAACCGTTATGGGCACACCTTACGCCTTGAAAAAATAAGTAAAACACCGTTAAAGAGCCCTTTATTAAGGGCTCTTTTTATTGATAAAAAGCAAAACTCCGTTCGAAATTTAGCCTCTATTTCTCAAACTCATACCTGCCTCTAAGACCCTCATTCCACAATCAATTATCCTGCGCTTAGAATGAATATTTAGAGGGGCAGCCAATGCCAAAGATGAGTGTAAACACGTTGGCGAAATTGCTGGTGTGCTTTTTAATTCCGCTCGGTGTTTTGATGATGCCGATCGATGCTATTCCTATTAACGATCTCACTTTAATTCAGCATCGCCTGTTGGCTATTTTTCTTCTTGCTGCCCTACTTTGGGTTCTCGAGCCGGTTCCCGTTTTTGCTACGTCCATTCTTATTATCGCTCTTGAACTGATCATGATATCGGATAAAGGTTTGCATCTATTTCGCAATCCACCAGCGGGGCATGATTTAGGAGAGTTAATTGCTTACACCGATATTTTCTCGGCCTTCTCTTCACCGATCATTATTCTTTTTATGGGTGGTTTTGCTCTTGCGATTGCGGCTTCCAAATACGAGCTCGACAACAACCTCGCCCGAGTACTATTAAAACCATTCGGCACCCAACCTAAGTTCATCATGCTGGGCTTGATGTTAATTACCGCCGTTTTTTCAATGTTTATGTCCAATACTGCCACGACCGTGATGATGCTAGCCCTGCTTGGCCCCATCGTCGCTTCAGCACCTAAAGGGGATTTAGGCATTAAAGCACTGGTGTTGTGTATTCCAATTGCCGCGAATACAGGCGGCATTGCGACTCCGATAGGCACGCCACCTAATGCGATAGCGCTTCAATATCTCACTGGAGAAAACGCGATAGACTTCCTATCGTGGATGACAATGGGTCTACCATTTGTGTTGGTACAACTCACTGTAGCTTGGTTCTTGTTGCAAAAGCTGTTTCCGTCTAGCGAACCAGAAATGAAACTAAAGCTAGATGGTACATTCAAAAGGAGCTGGCGTGCGATCGTCGTCTACATCACTTTTGCACTAACCATTTCGCTTTGGATGACAACGAAAGTGCATGGCATGAATACATACGTTGTCGCGATTATCCCACTAGCAGTGTTCACGTTAACGGGCATTATGGGAAAAGAAGAGCTCAAGCTGATTAACTGGGATGTTTTATGGCTAGTTGCCGGTGGTATAGCAATTGGCATTGCCTTAGACAAAACGGGCTTAGCCGAAGCATTAGCGCACGCCATTGATTACAGCCTGCTATCACCATTTGCCGTTGTTTTAGCCCTATCGGTAGTGTGCTGGTTAATGGCGAACTTTATGTCTAATACCGCAACGGCAAACTTATTGATGCCTATTGCTGCCGCTATTGGTACATCCATGCCAAGCCTTATTGCGGTTGGTGGCCTACAAGGTTTACTGGTTGTCGTCGCCTTCTCCGCATCACTTGGCATGATCTTACCGGTTTCCACACCACCAAACTCTTTGGCTTATTCAACAGGCCTCATCGAGAGCAAAGACATGGCGAAAGTAGGCCTGATTCTCGGTTTGATTGGTCTACTTATCGTGTATGGCGCAGTTTTGGTACTGTTTTAATCGAAGAGCTCCATGAAAAAGCGTGTTGTCATGGAGCTGCTCTCCAGCTACTGCCCTTACAGAGCGGCTTTTACATCCCATAAATTTCGTGCATATTAAGACTCCTCTACTCTACAAGGACGTCGACACATCATGGGTTACGAATGGCTTGCTTTATGCGCCGCTTTTCTGTGGGCAGTTTCTAGCCTAATTTCGGTCATTCCTGCACAACACCTAGGCGCTTTTTCTTACAGCCGCTGGCGCATGGGCTGTACGGCCGTGATCTTATCAACAATGGCCTGGATAACTGGCGGCTGGTTAACGGTTTCTTGGGAACATGTAACGCCAATGATGGCCTCAGGACTGATTGGTATTTTTATTGGCGATACCGCTCTATTCGCGTGTTTGAATCGTATGGGGCCAAGACAAGCCGGGTTACTCTTCTCTTGCCACGCCGTGTTCTCTGCCATCTTGGGCTACTTCTTATTTAGCGAAGTCATGACCACAATAGAACTACTGGGCGCATCATTGGTATTTAGCGGCGTGGTGATGGCGATATTCTTTGGCCGAAGAGGTCAAGTGAATAACGTCTTGGAAGACATTAAAGGTAACATCTGGGTAGGTATTGGACTTGGCTTAACCGCAGCAATGTGCCAAGCATTGGGAGGCATTATCGCCAAGCCAGTAATGCAAACCAGTATTGACCCAGTTGCGGCTTCTGCTATTCGAATGATCAGTGCCTTTTTCGCCCACAGCATGTTGTTAGTTCTAGGGGTCAAAGTCGCTCGCTCGACGCAACACATTACTTGGCGCGTATTTGGTATTACTGCCCTTAATGGTTTCTTGGCGATGGCCGTCGGCATGACGCTAATCTTATACGCACTGCAAGAAGGAAATGTAGGTATGGTTGCACTTCTATCTTCAACCACGCCAATTATGTTGCTACCACTGCTCTGGATTTACACTAAACGCCGACCAAACCGATTTGCATGGTTGGGCGCAGCCCTAGCTGTGATTGGTGCTGGCATTTTGGTTCAGTAACCTTACAGACCAGCCCTTACTGCCAGATACAAAAAAGCCCGAGTTTAAACTCGGGCTTTTGTCATTCGGAGCCGTTAGTTAATTATTTAACTAGTACTTCACCCGTCATTTCTGCTGGGATTTCTAGACCAGCTAGAGAAAGCATGGTTGGTGCAAGGTCAGACAGTTTACCGCCTTCTTTGAATTCAACCGCTTTGTCACCTACATAGATTAGAGGTACTGGTAGGTTAGTATGAGCAGTGTGGATGCCGCCAGTTTCAGGGTCGATCATCATTTCTGCGTTACCGTGGTCCGCAGTGATCAATAGTTGACCGCCAACTTCTTTGATTGCTTCAACCACTTTACCCACACTTTCATCTAGAGCTTCGATTGCTTTCTCAGCCGCTTCATAAACGCCAGTGTGACCAACCATATCTGCGTTCGGGTAGTTACAGATGATGGTATCGAACTTACCAGACTTGATAGCCGCAACCATCTTATCTGTTAGTTCTGGAGAGCTCATTTCAGGCTGCATGTCGTACGTTGCAACTTTTGGTGAAGCAACCAATTGACGCTCTTCGCCTTCAAATTCGTTCTCAACACCACCGTTGAAGAAGAAAGTCACGTGTGCGTATTTCTCTGTTTCAGAGATACGTAGCTGAGTTTGACCTTGTTTAGATAGCCACTCACCGTAAGTGTTTTCTAGAGACGCAGGTGGGAATGCGATAGCTAGAGGGATATCAGCCGCGTATTGAGTCAGCATCACAAAGTTGATTGCTGGGAATACTGCACGCTCAAAGCCGTCAAACGCAGGAACGAATGCACGAGTGATTTGACGTGCACGGTCAGCACGGTAGTTCATGAAGATAACCGCATCACCATCTTGCATGATTGCGTCTTCTTGACCTTCCGCTTTGATAGCTGTTGCTTTAACGAATTCGTCGTTTTCTTCACGAGCGTAAGCCGCTTCTAGACCTGCAACTGCCGTTTCTGCTGTGAACTCAGCTTTAGCTTGAGTTAGAAGATCGTAAGCAACTTGGACGCGATCCCAGTTGTTGTCACGGTCCATTGCGTAGTAACGACCTACTAGAGAAGCAACGCGGCCTTTACCTAGTTTCGCAAATAGGTCTTGGAAACGTTGTAGTGAGTTTTCAGCACTACGTGGTGGTGTGTCACGGCCGTCTAGGAAGCAGTGTAGGTAGATTTTCTCTGCGCCACGCGCCGCTGCCATTTCAACTGCAGCGTAAATGTGGTCTTCGTGAGAGTGAACACCGCCTGGAGACATCAGGCCCATGATGTGTACTGCTTTTTCAGCTTTCACAGCAGAGTCGATTGCTTCAACTAGCGCAGGCGTTTGTTCGAACTCACCATCAGCAATTGATTTAGTGATACGAGTCAGGTCTTGGTATACAACGCGGCCTGCACCAATGTTAGTGTGACCAACTTCAGAGTTACCCATTTGACCATCAGGAAGGCCAACATCCATGCCTGAAGCAGAGATTAATGTGTGTGGGTTATTCGCAATCAGAGCATCCATTACTGGTGTTTTCGCATTCGCAATTGCGTTACTTGCTGTGTCTTCACGGTAACCGTAACCGTCAAGGATAACTAGAGCCAGTGGCTTCTTAGCTGACATAGTGATGACCTCATCAAATTTAAGTAACTTTTGGCGTAGGGCCTCGCTGCCCTATCTAACCTTGAAACAAAACTAGCGTAATTTTACTACACTTTTTAACCAAAACTGTAGGTTAAGATCAAATAATGTTTGCGATTTATTGTTGCTATCTTACAAGTTAAGCGAACAACGAGTCAGTGCCGACAATCGTGTTCCACAAGCATAGTCATTTCTAATACGCTTTGTACACCCCAGTCTAAGTTCGGTTTTCTTACGCTTCTCATTCTTATTTTTGCACTTGAAACAGCGCTCATTTAAAGCAACATCAAACAAGATGGGTTAATACCTATTGTTCTCTTTTCTCAGTAAAACAGAAGTCACTTAAACCGATAAGTCCAATAGGCAAAAGCAATCAAGCTACCAGAGCAAAATGTACGGATAGTAAGGGCATAAAGGGTTTATAGAGATCTCAATTATTCGTTAGAAAATTTTAACCCTCTCGCCTAAGAGCCGTAACCTCGCTATACTCCTGCTTTATTTTTCCGCCAACAGCGTAAGAGCTCAAGACATGCAAGAGTACATTGAATTTTTCCAACAGAACATGATTCTATCTTTGGTTTGGGTAGGTCTTCTTGTCGCCTTTATCATGAACATCGTGAAGTCAGCGACAGCCGCATACAAAGAAATCAACGTAAACCAACTGACTCATCTTATGAACCGTGAAAACGGCGTTGTAGTGGATATCCGTACCAAGGACGAGTTCAAAAAAGGTCATATCACCGACTCACTTCACATTTTACCGTCAGACATCAAAGCGGGTAACTTGGGTAGCCTTGAAAACCACAAATCAGACCCAATCATTGTGGTATGCAAGACAGGACAGACCGCTCAAGAAAGCGCAAACCTATTAGTAAAAGCTGGCTTCGAAAAAGTGAGCCTACTAAAAAATGGTTTGATTGCGTGGAACGAAGCGAACCTGCCGTTAGTTCGCGGTAAAAAGTAGGAACGTGGCAAGAACGAAAGTTCGCGTTTAAACGCGCTTTTACCAAGCCTCGCGGACAAAAAACTGAGCAAATTGAAAGCAGTTGGAGCACTAAGTTGTGACGCTTTGCACGTAATACACGCTTCATCTAGTCAAGGTAGATTGGCTCAGTTAGTCTCAGGACATACCAGTTTTCTGAGCTTAGACGTTTCTAGGCTCAACAAATATTGATTTAAGGATTAAAAAATGGCTGAAGCAGCACCTCAAGACGCACAACAAAACTTCGCAATTCAACGCATCTTCCTAAAAGACGTTTCTTTTGAAGCGCCGAACTCTCCAGTAATTTTCCAGAAAGAGTGGAACCCAGACGTTAAACTAGACCTAGACACTCAAAGCCGTGAACTTGGTGAAGGCGTTTACGAAGTTGTTCTACGCCTAACCGTTACTGTGAAGAACGAAGAAGAGACTGCGTTCCTATGTGAAGTTCAACAAGGTGGTATCTTCACTGCTGAACAAATGGAAGCTGGTCAACTTGCACATTGCCTAGGCGCATTCTGCCCGAACATCCTATTCCCATACGCTCGTGAAACTATCTCAAGCCTAGTCGTTAAAGGTACGTTCCCTCAACTGAACCTAGCGCCAGTAAACTTTGACGCGCTATTCATGAACTACCTACAACAGCAAGCTCAACAAGGCGAAGCTGAAGCGTAATTCACGTTTTATAAGTGACGAATAGCCACAGTGCTGACGTCACCGACTCAAATAAAATGCACAGAGCGTCTACCATTCGATGCAATGTGCATTTTTTATTTCTGACAAAAGTTCCTAGTTCCTAATCGTCAGAAGGCGTAAAATTTGACGATTAGGAACTAGATTCTACTAGTAGCAAGACAATTAGGCGGTAGCATGACACAAGCAAATACAAACAATGCTTACGGTAAAGACATCGCAATGACTGTGATTGGCGCAGGCTCATACGGCACCTCTTTGGCAATCTCACTCGCTCGTAACGGCGCGAACGTTGTCCTTTGGGGACACGAGCCAGAGCACATGGCTCGCCTAGAAGCAGACCGAGCTAACCATGCCTTCTTACCAGGTGTTGATTTCCCTGAAAGCTTGATCATTGAATCGGATTTAGAAAAAGCCGTTCAAGCAAGCCGAGATTTGTTGGTTGTGGTTCCAAGCCATGTCTTTGGCATCGTGCTAAACAGCTGTAAACCATTCTTGCGCGAAGACTCTCGCATCTGTTGGGCAACCAAAGGGCTTGAACCTGAAACGGGGCGCCTACTGAAAGACGTTGCTTATGACATTATCGGTGAAAACTACTCACTAGCAGTATTGTCTGGCCCAACGTTTGCGAAAGAGCTCGCAATGGGTATGCCGACTGCAATTTCAGTTGCGTCTCCAGATTCTGAATTTGTTGCGGATCTACAAGAAAAAATCCACTGTAGCAAAACCTTCCGCGTATATGCCAATAGTGACTTTATTGGTATGCAATTGGGCGGCGCTGTGAAAAACGTTATTGCGATTGGTGCGGGTATGTCTGATGGTATTGGTTTTGGCGCCAACGCCCGTACTGCATTAATTACTCGTGGCTTGGCTGAAATGAGTCGCCTTGGTGCTGCGCTGGGTGCACAGCCAGAAACCTTTATGGGCATGGCAGGTTTAGGCGATCTTGTCCTGACATGTACCGATAACCAATCACGTAACCGACGCTTTGGCTTGGCATTAGGCCAAGGTAAAGACGTTGATACGGCTCAAGAAGAAATTGGCCAAGTGGTTGAGGGTTACCGCAATACAAAAGAAGTATGGCTACTCTCTCAACGTATGGGTGTTGAGATGCCGATAGTTGATCAAATTTATCAAGTATTGTATCAAGGAAAAGATGCGCGCTTAGCAGCGCAAGATTTACTTGCTCGTGACAAAAAAGCCGAAGGAAAGTAGCAATCTACCGCCCTTTGCAGCTCATCTGAGAAAAATTGAAGTTGTCGGGTCACGGAAGAACCACTCTGGATATTGAGAATGAAACACTGCGAAAAACAAAAAGTCTGGAACAAAATTGTCTCAGAAGCCCGTGAAATGTCAGAACAAGAGCCTATGCTGGCGAGCTTCTATCATGCCACCATTATCAAGCATGAAAGTTTGTGTGCCGCTCTGAGTTATATTCTGGCTAACAAATTGAACACCGCTTCCATGCCAGCGATGGCTGTGCGTGAAGTGGTTGAAGAAGCCTTTGCAGCTGATCCAACCATCACTGACGGCGCGGCTTGTGATATTTGTGCCACGGTCAATCGCGACCCTGCTGTTTCAATGTACTCAATGCCATTGCTGTACCTAAAAGGCTATCACGCACTGCAAGGCTACCGAGTAGCAAACTGGCTGTGGAAGCAAGGTCGTCACGCTCTTGCGACTTACCTACAAAATCAGATTTCGGTAGCATGTCAGGTCGATATTCACCCTGCAGCGCGCATTGGTAGTGGTATCATGCTCGACCATGCAACAGGCATCGTGATTGGTGAAACTGCCGTGGTCGAAAACGACGTGTCTATACTGCAAGATGTCACCCTTGGTGGTACTGGTAAAGAATGCGGTGATCGTCACCCGAAAATTCGCGAGGGTGTGATGATCGGAGCTGGTGCAAAGATTCTTGGCAATATCGAAGTCGGTGAAGGCGCGAAAATCGGATCTTGCTCTGTGGTATTGCAAGCCGTGCCTCCTCACACAACGGTGGCTGGCGTGCCTGCAAAAATCGTCGGACGTCCAAAAACGGACAAACCCTCTCTCGATATGGATCAAGGCTTTAACGGCAAGTCGCAAAGCTTTATCCATGGAGATGGTATTTAATCGTCAACAAACCTTTTTGACAACAACGTGGTAGGTAACTCTCAAGTGCGAAAACAAAATCACCCTGTTCTACGCTCGGCTATTTTATTAACTTGTGCTTTATCTGCCACTTATCCCATTACCTCCTCTGCTGTGAGTCAGCAAGAGCTCAAAGGCGTATCCAGTGAGATAAGCCGCCAGCGCAAATCGCTCTCTTCCCAAGAAAAGCAGCTCAATGAGTTACAGAAGTCACTAAAAGATCAAGAGCTTGGAATTTCTAAGCTTGAGCGTGAAATACGACAAACCAAGTCTAATCTCGCGCAAGCAGACAAAAACATAGAAAACCTGGAAGAGAAAATTGCCTTGCAAGAAGCACAGCGTCAAGAGCAAGAAGAAGAACTCAAACAGCTACTGCAAACGTATTACGTAACCGAGCGAGCGAAAGCCAATGGTCACTTGTTAAATCAAGGTGTGGAAGAAGACCGCATGAGCCAATACTTCCAGCATTTAGCTAAAGCACGTGCTGAAGTGATTGATGCGATCACCAAAATAACCCAAGAATTAGCGCACAACAAAAACCAACTCGAGCTAGAAAAAGAGCAAATCGAGACTCTGCTCAAGCAGCAATCCGAAAAACGTACAGCGCTAGCGAGTACACAATCCAAGCGTAAGCAAACCCTGAATAAAATTCAGAGCAGTATCAAGAATGACAAACGCTACTTAGCCGAGCTGCAACGCAACGAAACCCGTTTAAAAGCAGAGATCGCCAAAGCAGCGAAGCGTAATGCGGTGCCAATGGACGGACTCGGCAAACAGCGCGGTAAGTTGCCTTGGCCACTCAAAGGCAGTGTGTTACACAACTTTGGTACGCGACAAACCGGGCAGGTAAACTGGAAGGGCATGGTGCTGTCTGCCAACTATGGTCAACAAGTGAAAGCCGTTTATCCCGGAACTGTCGTATTTGCGGAGTATCTGCGCGGATACGGTTTAGTGGTACTGCTCGACCACGGCAAAGGTGACATGACCCTCTATGGTTACAACCAAGCCTTAACTAAAAAAGAAGGCGACCGAGTCACCGCAGGCGAAGTGATTGCTCTCGCGGGTGATACGGGCGGTCAAGACAGGCCATCGCTGTACTTCGAAATTCGTCGTAATAGTGAAGCGCAGAATCCGAAACCTTGGTTAAAGCGCTGATTATCTGACTTATTGACTTGTCATAAAAAAGGAGCCACTCGGCTCCTTTGTTGTATTCATGTTTTGGAAAACGCTATGCGTAGTAGGTTTCTACCGCATCAATAAAAGCATTCACATCATCTTTGCTTAACGCGTTGATTCCTGCCGCCGCCTCTCGCCCCCCACCTGTCGGGAACTGACCACACACGGCAACGGCACCTTGTTTATTGTTTAATGGGGCACGGAGTGAAACCGTATAAGTCCCATCTGAATTTTCAGTAAGTACCGCATGCGCAGAGTCAGGGGTTTGGTTTGCTAGCCAGTTGCCATAAACACCACTGATTCGGCGTGATGCCGCCGTGTTTGGTAACTCAAACAACTTCAGCTTACCGCTCTCATGCATGGCAGGCACTGCGAGAGCCGCCTCCATGTCTTGTTGGTAAGCCGATTGCAATTGGTAGTATGGCGAGGCCGTATCTTCAATAGCTTCAAATGGTGACGTGTACTTCAGCAAAGCTCGGTACAGCTCCGCAGGGGGAAAGTGTAAATCTTCGACCTTCGATCCGTAGCCGTTGTAGTTAATTAAAGTACCCAGCTCTTTTAGCTGCTCTTTCTGTTGCTGCAACAAGCCCGCGTTATTCGCTAACTCATCGGCTTTAGCAATCATGTTATCGCCATAAGCCGCCGTAATCGCCCAGTCATGAAAACGCCCATCAAGCAACTTATCGACAATCAACGCCGTGCACATGTTGGCATCGAGATCGATGTGCGCATCCAAATTACCATGCTGAGGAATGTCGCCCGCTTTGTGATGATCGGCGTAAAAGACGTGCGCGCCTTGAGCCAAAGCTTGCTCTAGACCTGCCATGTTCTTTTCCATCGAAATGTCTAACACAGTCAGCTCATCACCCGCTTGCACGTCTACTTTTTCCACCAGCTTGATGTCGCGCTTTACACCGGTTATTAACTGGGCATCGACAGGATCAGCCAAACGCAATTGTAGAAGAGCAATGATGCCATCAGCATCACCATTAAAAATGTCGTAATTCATGGGGCGATAGTTCCTTTATCGAGAATCTTATCCCTGCAAGGGTTTTTAGCGTATGGGACTATTGTGCGTGGCATATTTGACAAGTCAACTCGAGCCACGACTCGAAAATGAGAGTGACTCTCGAAATATTAAGCAGTTTGACGTTTAACTGTGTAGATTGCTAACCGCATCTTCTAATAACAGTAGCTGCTCTAAGCCCTGCTCAGTTGCTAATGGCTTAACGACATTAAGCATCTGCAACATCCCTTGCTTCACCATTTGCTCGGTAATGTTGGTTTTTGAAGCCATCGCGGATTGATACGCCAACCAACTACACGCAATCAAGTGTAATGTACATACCAATGACTTCAACTGTTGTTGATCGACATTCAACAGCTTCATCGTTACGAACTCTTGCATAATAGCAATGAGGTTCGCTTGCAGCTTCTCTTGCACATCGATGTACTGTTCGTGTAGCTGTTCATCTCGTGACAAGATTTCTGGTAAGTTTGCGTAGAAAAAGCGGTATTTCCACATCAAGGTAAAAATAGAGTCTAGGTAGCTCTTCAGCATAGTCAGGCTCTCTTGCGAACCTTGAATAGGGGTAAATCTTTCTAAAAGTTCTGCTGAATAAAGCGCAAAGATCTCACGAACGATTTCTTGCTTATTGCGGAAGTGGTAATACAGATTACCAGGGCTAATTTCGATGTGATCGGCAATGTGATTGGTGGTGATGTTTCGCTCACCATGTTGGTTGAACAACTCCAGTGCCGCGTAGACGATTTTGTCGCGCGTTTTCATTGTTATCGTGTTCCCTCTTCATTAACGAATCGAGTATAGCGACTTCACCAACCTAGGTCGATAGAGGCTCCAAATACGGTAACATAACAGACCAGTTAAGATGCCAGTTGAGTTGGCGACAAGGTCTAACCAAGAAGTTTGTCGCCCTACATACCCTTGCAACCACTCAATAACGGCGCTGAATAGCAAAATACCAATCGCCACCGCCCAACGTTGACGCCAACGCCACACGCAAAAGCAACCTAAAAACGCAAAGCCGCTATACGCCATAGCGTGCTGCATTTTGTCGAGATACGCGATATTGCCCCAGTCTTGCAGTTCACCTGAACTCAGAGATAAAAAAGCGATCAATATGGCGTAGCTAAAGATGACGAAACGTGCAGCCGTCAGGTTCATTGGACGTCCTTATGCAATTGGAAATGGAAAGGCCGTCACTTGATCAATGTGGTCACAGCCTAGCGCCAGCATGATCAAACGATCGATACCCAACGCGACCCCTGCACAATCTGGCAACCCTGCTTCCAGTGCAGAGATCAGATGATAATCGATCGGCTGTGGTTTTAAACCCATTTCGATACGCTTTGCGTTATCTTGTTCAAAGCGCGCTAATTGCTCTTTCGGGTTATCCAGTTCATGAAATCCGTTCGCCAGCTCTATCCCCTTAAAGTACACTTCAAAACGATCCGCGACGCGATGATCTTGAGGATTGATTTTCGCAAGCGCCGCCTGTGATGCAGGGAAGTCGTACACAAAAGCCGGCACGTCCTGACCAATTTTGTTTTCTACTCCCACGCTAAATAGTAGTTGCAGCAGCGTATCGCGATCTTCTTCTGGCTCAGCAATGTCACTCAAACCCAGCTTGCTTGCCGCCGCTTTCAGCTCAGTCATCGAGCCTTCCAGTGGACACACACCCAACACATCAATGAAGGCTTGCTGATACGTCATGCGCTGCGCTGCGCCACACTTCAATACCAGCTGCAACAGGTCATCCATTTCATCCATCAATTTATGATGGTCAAAGCCAACGCGATACCACTCCAACATCGTGAATTCAGGGTTGTGGTAGCGACCATTCTCTTCATTACGAAATGCTTTGTTGATTTGATAAATACAACCGCTGCCCGCAGCCAAAAGGCGCTTCATATGGAATTCTGGGCTGGTCATAAAAAACAGCTTACTGCCATCGGCATAGCCTGGGCCAACAAACTCGGTTTGGAAAGTATGCAAATGGATGTCAGTCACGGTTGCGTGACTCATGGCTGGCGTATCGACTTCCATCACCTGTCGGTCAGCGAAGAATTGTCGAATCGACGCGATTAACGTCGCACGTTGACGAAGTTGGTCAATGGAAGCAGTAGGTTGCCAGTTGGTTTGCATAACAAGTCTCTCAAACTTTAATTCAGCGAGGAAAGTCTCATTCTACATGCTTTTTACTCTTCAAGAAGAGAGGAATATCCCTTCTTCTTTTTACTAATGTGCTCGCAAATTTGAGGCAAGCATTACTCGTGCCGCAGAACAAAAAACACTCAGTTAAAATCCTATTATCCATGCGGTTAATGTCACGCAACACGGGTTTAACATCCCTAATGTTAATGCTTGAGGGCCAAAACCTCGATGCCGTGATAGCAGTCACATAACCTATAAATTCTATGCCCTTAAGTGCATTACCGAAGCAAAAACCCAATTACATCAATTTTTCTGCCATGTGGCTCATCTACACTAACCCTACTACTTTTGGGGAGTTCTTTTTAAGGAGCGCCTCGTAATGACAATAACAAGCGGATTTCCGCAATCACACACTGGAGGATAACTGTGCAAATTATCACCACAGATATCGCAGTCATCGGCGCAGGCGGCGCTGGTCTTCGTACTGCTATTGCAGCGGCTGAAGCAAACCCAGACTTAGAAGTCGCTCTGATTTCTAAAGTTTATCCAATGCGCTCCCACACGGTCGCTGCAGAGGGTGGCTCAGCAGCAGTTATCAAGGATGAAGATAGCTTAGACAACCACTTCAACGACACTGTTGGCGGTGGTGACTGGCTATGTGAACAGGATGTTGTTGAATACTTTGTAGAGAACGCGACTCGCGAAATGATCCAAATGGAGCAATGGGGTTGCCCATGGAGTCGTAAAGAGAACGGTGAAGTCAACGTACGCCGCTTTGGTGGTATGAAGGTTGAACGTACTTGGTTCGCTGCAGACAAAACTGGCTTCCACATGCTTCATACGCTATTCCAGACATCAATGAAGTACAGCAACATCAAACGTTTTGATGAGTACTTTGTGGTGGATCTGCTTGTTGATGAAGGCGAAGTTCAAGGTCTGATTGCTATTCACATGTCTGAAGGCGAGCTTGTTACTATCAAAGCAAAATCGGTTGTTCTAGCAACAGGTGGCGCGGGCCGTGTTTACCACTGTAACACCAACGGCGGTATCGTAACGGGCGATGGTATGGCAATGGCTTACCGTCACGGCGTTCCTCTACGTGATATGGAATTCGTTCAATACCACCCAACCGGTCTTCCAGGCACAGGTATCCTGATGACGGAAGGTTGTCGTGGTGAAGGCGGTATCATCGTTAACAAGAATGGCTACCGTTACCTACAAGATTACGGCATGGGCCCTGAAACTCCAGTTGGCCAACCGAAGAACAAATACATGGAACTGGGTCCTCGTGACAAAGTTTCTCAAGCTTTCTGGCACGAACAACAGAAAGGCAACACCATCAAACACCCACTGGGTGACGTGGTGCACCTAGACCTTCGCCACCTTGGTGAAGAGTACCTACAAGAACGTCTACCGTTCATCTGTGAGCTAGCAAAAGCTTATGTAAACGTGGACCCTGCAAAAGAGCCAATTCCAATTCGTCCAACCGTTCACTACACGATGGGTGGTATTGAAACGGACGGCGGTTGTGAAACTCGCATTAAAGGCCTATTCGCGGTGGGTGAATGTGCGTCTGTTGGTCTTCACGGTGCAAACCGTCTAGGTTCTAACTCACTGGCTGAATTCGTAGTATTTGGCCGCGTAGCTGGTGAAAACGCAGTGAAACGTGCGGCAGAATTCAAAGGCTGGAACGACGCGGCAATTGACGCGCAAGTCAAAGCCGTTGAAGAACGCATCGCAAAACTGATGAACCAAGAAGGCGACGAAAACTGGGCAGAGATCCGCACAGAAATGGGTCACACCATGGAAGCGGGCTGTGGTATCTACCGCCAAGAAGATTTGATGCAAGCGACTATCGACAAAATCACTGAGTTGAAAGAACGCTACAAACGCATCAGCATCAAAGACAAAGGTAAAGTGTTCAACACAGACCTTCTATATGCAATCGAAGTGGGTTACGGCCTAGAAGTCGCAGAAGCGATGGTTCACTCTGCGATTCTACGTAAAGAATCTCGCGGCGCGCACCAACGTCTAGACGATGGTTGTACAGAGCGTGATGACGTGAACTTCCTAAAACACTCACTTGCTTTCTACAAGCCAGAGTCAGCACCAAGTATCGATTACAGCAATGTGACCATCACTAAGTCACAACCAAAAGCTCGTCTATACGGTGAAGCAGCAGAAAAAGCCGCGGCTGAAGAGAAGAACGCAGAGGAGCAAGCATAATGTCAGCAAATCGCATTCAAAAAGTAGACATCCTGCGTTACGACCCAGAAAAAGATGCAGAACCATACAAGCAAACATTCGAAGTACCATTCGATGAAACCATGTCTGTGCTTGACGCACTTGGCTACATCAAAGACCACCTAGACAAAGATCTGTCTTACCGTTGGTCTTGCCGTATGGCGATCTGTGGTTCTTGCGGCATCATGGTGAACAACGTACCGAAACTTGCTTGTAAGAGCTTCCTACGTGACTACCCAGACGGCGTGACTATCGAGCCTCTAGCGAACTTCCCAATCGAGAAAGACTTGATTGTTGATATGACGCCATTCATCGAGCGCCTAGAAGCAATCAAACCATACATCATTGGTAACGATCGTAAACCAGAAGACGGTACGAACTTGCAAACGCCAGAACAGATGGCGAAATACAAGCAATTCGCTGGCTGTATCAACTGTGGTCTGTGCTATGCAGCATGTCCTCAGTTTGGTCTTAACCCAGAGTTCATCGGTCCTGCTGCACTAACGCTAGCCCACCGCTACAACCTAGACAGCCGTGACAACGGTAAAGATGAGCGCATGAAGCTTATCAACGGTGAAAACGGTGCTTGGGGTTGTACGTTTGTTGGTTACTGTTCTGAAGTTTGTCCGAAGAACGTTGACCCAGCAGCGGCAGTAAACCAAGGCAAAGTGGAGTCTTCTATGGACTTCGTGATTGCTATGTTGAAACCTGATGGTTCACCAAAGAAAGTGGAGGCATAAGGATGAGCAATCGTAAACCTTACGTTCGTGAAGTAAAACGCACTTGGTGGAAGAACCATCCTTTCTACCGCTTCTACATGCTACGCGAAGCTACGGTGCTTCCGTTAATCCTATTCACTCTGTTCCTAACTTTCGGTTTAGGTTGCTTGGTGAAAGGTCCTGAAGCATGGCAAGGTTGGTTAGCATTCATGGCGAACCCAATCGTAGTCGCAATCAACATCGTTGCACTACTCGGTAGCCTATTCCACGCTCAAACTTTCTTCAGCATGATGCCACAAGTAATGCCAATTCGTTTGAAAGGCAAACCAGTGGACAAGAAGATCATCGTATTGACTCAGTGGGCCGCTGTTGCGTTTATCTCACTGATCGTTCTCATCGTGGTGTAAGGAGCTGAGCAATGAAACCGAATTATAGTGTAAACACATCACCAAAACGTTCTGATGAGCCAATCTGGTGGGGTCTGTTTGGCGCAGGTGGTACTTGGTTCGCGATGATCACGCCAATCACGGTATTGGTGCTGGGCATCTTGGTCCCACTAGGCGTGATTGATGCAGAAGCGATGAGCTACGAGCGTGTCTCCGCATTCGCAACCAGCATCATCGGTGCGCTATTCATCATTGGCACGCTAGCATTGCCAATGTGGCATGCAATGCACCGTGTACACCACGGCATGCACGACCTTAAGTTCCACACTGGTGTGATTGGTAAAATTGCATGCTATGCATTTGCAGGCCTCATCACTGCACTAGCAGTTATCTTTATCTTCATGATTTAAGAGACTGACCAAAAAAGAAAAAGCTGGCTAAATGCCAGCTTTTTTATTGCTTTGGGTTACCTATGATCTTTTTGCTTTTTAAGCTTTTGACCACCCATGATCTTATTGCTGTGTGACCTTCTTTGTCTGGTCCATAAGACCCAGAGCACCAAAGCCAGTAATCACATCTAGGTTTGTTTTCAAGCCCGTTTCGTCACTTCCACCAATGTAATTTTGTGGCATCTGAACTTGGAAGTTTTGCAAATTGTTGTACAGCGAGTTCGCTACGTCTCGATTCAATTCTGCCAAGTAAACTTCACGGTTTGCTCCTAACGCCGCATACTTACCTTTAAGGACTTCAGATTCTGCGCGACCTTTCGCTAATATCGCTTTCGCTTCAAACTCAGCAGAAAGTGCGTTCGCTTTTTGAATCGCTAAGTTAGCCTCTGCGATAGCTAGCTCTTTCTCCTTCTCGACTTCAGCAAGTCGTTTGGTTTTTTCCACTTCAACGATTTCACGCTCTGCAATCTGACGTGCAACTTCCACTTCTTTTTGCTGAGCAATAATTGCGAGTTCTTTACCACGCTGAGCGTCTTGCACCTCACGTGTTCGTTGAATCTCTTTGCGTAACTGCTCTGTCTCTGCCTGTGCTTTCGACGTTTCTTGTTCCTGAATCGCGCGAATACGATCCGCCACTAGACGCTTTTTATCTGCCAATAACTGATCTAATTGCTTTTCTGGCTGCGGGTCACCAATGGTCACCTGCGTCACTTGAATACCGTATTGTTGTAACGGATTGTCTTGACGAATTGGTTGCCCGGTTTTGTCTACGACTGGCACAGTTTTCCATACCAGTTGATTGGTGCGCTGTAATTGGTTCGGATTGGCTTGATTCGCCCCAACAGGCGCAAGATCCAACTCTTCCACTTCAACCTGACGTCGCTCTGTTAGATAAATCCCCTCTCGTAACTGATCGCCAAGTTTCGATTTGAACTGGTTCAAACCACCTTGGAAAAACTCTTCACCCGTGTATTGGGTTGCGGTAATCACCGTTACGTTACGTGCGTTCTTTACAAGCAGCGCATCGATCAAGTTACTGTTGTTGCGGAACTCTTTATGCATCTTCTTCACCGCTTCAGGGTCATTACTGAGCTTAAAGCGGAATGTTACGGGGATCTGACCAATATAGGTGTCGGCAAATCGAACCTGAATCGCATCAAGACGTTGATAAAAATCTTCGCCCTTGCTGTTACCGAATGACACGGTGATCACTTGGTCATACTTGGTGATTTTGGACAGAAATGGCATACGAAAATGAATGCCAGGTTCAGTAAACACATCCAACTCACCAGTAATATTATTCTGATGCACGTAGCTGTAACCCGCATCGGTCATCAGCACCGAGCTATTAATCGTTAAGCCTATTGCCAACAGCGGTACGCCAAATACGGCTGCTTTTAATCCTTTATGTAGTAACTGACGTCTTTCTTCCACCTTTAAACCCCTTCCTAAACCTCTGCTTTCCATTTTGTTCTCCTTTTTTGGATTGTTACTGAGTTAAATCGATAAAAATCAGATTGCTATGCAACTCAGCAACAAGTACTAATGTATCAAAATGTTACATTAAGGAATAATCGACAGATTCATGGAATAAATAAGATTTTTACGAATAATACAAAATCATCAAAAATTTGCGGAGGATATCGATGTTTTACGCAGAGGGATTAAAAGAGAAGAATCACAGGCAATAAAAAAGGCCGCCGAAGCGACCTTTCTAACAATCATATAAAGTGCTTACTTCACACGACCTACGTATTCAGCAGTACGAGTATCTACGCGAATCACTTCACCAATTGAGATGAACAGAGGAACACGAACAACAGCGCCAGTTGATAGCGTCGCTGGTTTACCGCCAGTACCTTGAGTATCACCTTTCAGGCCTGGGTCTGTGTCTACAACTTCTAGCTCAACGAAGTTTGGTGGAGTAACAGTAATTGGGTTACCGTTCCAAAGTGTGATCATACAAGTGTTGTTTTCTACCAACCACTTAGCGTTTTCACCTACCGCTTTTGCATCCGCTGCGATCTGTTCAAACGTTTCACTGTTCATAAAGTGGTAGAATTCGCCGTCTGAATATAGATAATCTAGGTCGATATCCATTACGTCTGCCACTTCACAAGTGTCACCAGACTTGAATGTTTTCTCTAGCACTTTACCAGAAAGAAGTTTACGAATTTTAACACGGTTGAACGCTTGGCCTTTACCTGGTTTAACGTATTCGTTTTCCAGAATTACACAAGGCTCGTTATCAAGCATTAACTTAAGACCGCCTTTAAATTCATTGGTGCTAACTGTAGCCATTTTTTCCTCTTACATTCTTAGAGCTAAATTCAATGCCGCACATAATAACCCGAAAAGTCGAATCTGTTGAGCAAAACTGGCTCAAACAGTTGGCGAATGGGATCTCTGATCCTGCAAAATTGCTCGAAATACTGGAAATTGATCCTTCACCGTGGCAAGACGGGTTTGCCGCGCGCAAGCTGTTTGCACAGCGTGTACCTCAAAGTTTTGTCGATAGGATGGAGAAAGGCAACCCTAAAGACCCTCTTTTACGTCAGGTTTTACCACTGAGCGACGAATTTGAGGTGCATCCGGGTTACTCCAATGATCCATTGGAAGAGCAGGACAATGAAGTCCCTGGCCTGCTACACAAGTATCGCAACCGCGCCCTGATGATTGTCAAAGGTGGCTGCGCGGTAAATTGCCGTTACTGTTTTCGTCGTCACTTCCCTTATCAAGAGAACAAAAGCGGGAAACAAGCCTGGACCAAGTGCTTAGAGTACATGGCACAACAACCAGAGTTGAACGAAGTCATCTTCTCAGGTGGTGATCCATTAATGGCAAAAGACGATGAGATTCATTGGCTTTTAGAGCACATTGCTCACATTCCTCACATCAAACGTCTGCGTATTCATAGCCGTTTACCTGTGGTGATTCCTGCTCGAGTCACTGATGAACTATGCCAACTTTTGCAAGCATCAAGGTTACAAATCATCCTCGTCACTCACATCAACCATGCCAACGAAATCAATGACGAATTTGCTGAACAGATGTTCAAGCTCAAAAGAGCGGGCGTTACGCTTCTAAACCAAGGCGTTCTGCTGAAAGGCGTGAATGATTCGGTAGAAGCTCAAGTGGCGTTAAGTGAGGCCTTATTTGACGCGGGTATCTTGCCTTATTACCTCCACGTTCTTGATAAGGTGCAAGGCGCAGCGCACTACTTTATTTCGGACGAAGAAGCGAAAGCTATTATGCGCGGACTCATCACGCGTGTATCGGGTTATCTGGTACCAAAACTCACACGAGAAATTGGTGGCAGGCCAAGTAAAACGCCGTTGGATTTGCATTTAGAGTAAGCTCTGACGCTCAATTAAATTTGTCGTCTAGATTGATTATTTTTGTTCGCTTTGCACGGTAAGTCTATGCATACTCCGCACTTTTGGAGGTCAAGATGCATACAGCATTCGAACAAATTTTCGATCTTGGCCCATTCAGTTGGCCTGCCCTACTATGCTGCGCCATTAATGGGCTCATGATCGGTATAGAGCGCCAAACTCGTGGTAAACCGGTTGGCATTCGCACAGCAATATTAATTATTTCAGGCACCTACCTGTTTATGTCGATGGCAGTGTCGTTATCGCCAAATACACTTGATCAAGCACGAGTGCTTGGTCAGATCATTACTGGCGTCGGCTTCTTAGGCGCTGGCGTTATGATGACACTTGATGGAAAAATCCATGGCGTAACATCCGCGGCTGTAATATGGGTGCTAGCAGGTTTAGGTTTGATGATAGGTTTGGGTTATTTAACGCAGTCGGTGGTTATTACTCTCCTGACACTAACCGTGTTGTTAGGTGTGGATAAAGCAGAAAACCACATCAAAGCATTACGCCGCGGTGTTCATCAAAGAATTCAACAACGCAAAACTTCATCACGATTAATTAAATAGTTAACGCTCCGAGAAACTCGCTTCATCTCATCAGTAATTAAAGAGCCCTCGACGAACATCGAGGGCTTTCTGTATATAAAGATTCTGACTTTCTCAGGGATTACTTAGCAAAGTTGATGAGTGGGAAACACTTGAAGAAACCGTTATCCGCACAGTTCAAAAGACCAATTTGCACGCCATCGATTTGATCGGTCATGTTGAAGAAACCAAACTGGAAATTAGACTTCTTAGAGATACTCGCTAAGCCCACATCCGCCATGGTGTAGCCTTCAGAATAGTTCACCGCGCTCCAGTTCAAGCCTTTTACGTTGTTCGTAATGTTAACAGCACCCAAGTTAACACCCGTCGTCTGACCTTGGTTCCAGTTAACTAAGCCTAAAGACGCGCCTTTCATTTCTTGATTTACTTTTGCTGCACCAAAAAACAGACCGAAGTTCACACCTGTCGTACGATCCGTTTCTGACATACCAAGCAGTGAAAAGTCGACACCTTTAACCTCATTTACCTGCCCATGCAACACAGCTAAACGAACGCCACCTACTGAAGAATTAGAGGGTGCGTTTGTGTTATCGATAGTAGAGAACATCACAGGTGTACTGTCGGCAAAAGCAACAGGTGATGCGATAGCGGCTGCAACCGCCAATGACGTCATAAGCTTTTTCATTTTCATCTCCATGATGGGAAGCAACAATTTACAACATAGTGTAATGTTCAGATTTTGCTCTGTCCCCGTTCAAAAAGTGTTAGTAATAGGTCAGATTTAACCATCTGACTCAAAAGAAAAAATATTTCTCTTCGATTTTTTGCTTCTGAAATGGCGCTTTTTACGCTCAAAAATTTCATGATAAGCCACACCAGAACGTCATGTTTCTCAGGTGACACGCATAAAAAAGTCGAGGCATCTGCCTCGACTTTTAAGGGTTTGGTCGGTTATCTTTCCGCTATAAGGTTTCCCTAGAGCGATGAGATAAGCTGGCTTACATCATGCCGCCCATACCGCCCATGCCACCCATGCCGCCCATGTCAGGCATCGCTGGCGCGTCTTTTTGCGGTAGGTCAGTAACCATCGCTTCAGTTGTGATCATCAGACCTGCAACCGATGCTGCGAATTGTAGTGCAGAACGAGTAACTTTAGTTGGATCTAGGATACCCATTTCTAGCATGTCGCCGTATTCGCCTGTTGCCGCGTTGTAGCCGTAGCTACCTTCACCCGCTTTCACGTTGTTCGCAACAACTGAGTCTTCCTCACCTGCGTTCTTCGTGATTTGACGGATTGGCGCTTCCATTGCACGTAGTGCAACGCGGATACCAACGTTTTGTTCTTCGTTGTCACCCGTTAGGTGAGCAATCTTAGATGCCGCGCGGATAAGTGCAACACCACCACCAGCAACAACACCTTCTTCAACCGCTGCGCGAGTTGCGGCTAGCGCATCTTCTACACGGTCTTTCTTCTCTTTCATTTCAACTTCAGTCGCAGCACCAACTTTGATTACTGCAACACCGCCAGCCAGTTTAGCTACGCGCTCTTGTAGTTTCTCTTTGTCGTAGTCTGAAGTTGCGTCTTCGATTTGTTGACGAATCTGAGCAACACGGCCAGAGATCATCTCTTCTTCACCGATACCATCGATGATAGTCGTGTTTTCTTTCGTGATAGAAACACGCTTCGCTTGACCTAGATCTTCTAGTGCAACTTTTTCTAGCTCTAGACCGATCTCTTCAGAAATCACAGTACCGCCAGTTAGGATAGCGATGTCTTGTAGCATTGCTTTACGGCGGTCACCGAAACCAGGTGCTTTCACAGCTGCAACTTTTACGATGCCACGCATGTTGTTCACAACCAATGTTGCTAGCGCTTCGCCTTCTACATCTTCTGCAATGATAAGCAGTGGACGAGATGCTTTCGCGACAGCTTCTAGCGTTGGAAGAAGCTCACGAATGTTTGAGATCTTCTTGTCTACTAGAAGAATGAATGGGTTTTCTAGATCAACACTGCCTGATTCTTGGTTGTTGATGAAGTAAGGAGACAGGTAACCGCGGTCGAACTGCATACCTTCTACTACGTCTAACTCGTCTTGTAGCGCCTGACCTTCTTCAACCGTGATAACGCCATCACGACCCACACGCTCCATTGCTTCTGCAATGATATTACCTACGCTTGCGTCTGAGTTTGCAGAGATAGTACCAACCTGCGCGATCGCTTTTGTGTCGTTACATTCAACAGAAAGCTCTTTTAGTTGCTCAACTGCCGCGGCAACAGCTTTGTCGATACCACGCTTAAGATCCATTGGGTTCATGCCCGCTGCGACTGCTTTTAGACCTTCGTTAACGATAGATTGCGCTAGTACCGTTGCTGTTGTTGTACCGTCACCCGCTGCGTCGTTTGCTTTAGACGCAACTTCTTTAACCATTTGTGCGCCCATGTTCTGGAATTTATCTTCCAGCTCGATTTCACGCGCTACTGATACACCATCTTTAGTGATAGTTGGTGCACCAAAAGATTTGTCTAGAACGACATTACGTCCTTTAGGACCCAGTGTTACTTTTACTGCGTCAGCCAGAACGTTTACACCTTCCAGCATTTTAACTCGTGCGTCATTACCAAATTTAACGTCTTTAGCAGCCATCTTTGATTTCCTTTCTAAAATTCTTTGTGTGTAATTTCGTAATTGAATCTGAGCAAAAAATTACTCAATGATTGCTATTATTCAACGATCGCCATGATGTCGTTTTCAGACATGACAAGCACTTCTTTACCGTCGATTTTTTCAGTTTTTGTACCGTAACCTTCAGCGAAGATAACGGTATCACCGACTTTAACGTCTAGTGGCAGTACGGTGCCGTTTTCTAGGATGCGGCCTTTACCCACAGCTAGAACAACACCGCGAGTCGATTTTTCTGCAGCAGAACCAGTCAGAACGATGCCACCAGCAGACTTAGATTCAACTTCTTTACGTTCAACGATAACTCGGTCATGTAATGGACGAATGTTCATCGGTCGTCTCTCCTGAAAATTTCCATGTTTATTTGATAATTGTCCTTAGGGACTGTAGCCCCAGACACGTGATCCCTATATAAGGGGTCGAAGCAGCGATCCCAAGGGGGTGGCACAAAATTTTTGTGACTTAGTTAAAATAACGAACAACTAGGCAACGGTTTGCGTTAGAAATGCTCACTCGCTCGGCATCTCGCTTTCTTGTATCCTTGCAGTTTGCTCACCAGATAGTTGTCACACATGCAGGAAAATAACAAGCTGGAACCCCAAGCGACCGATAAGCATGGTTTGTTGACCGCACCCATTCCTGAAACGCTGCGGAAAATGACCGTACCCATGACCATGGGCATGATCGCAATTTTGATGTTTAACTTGGTGGACACGTTTTTTATCTCGTTGCTTGGCACTCAAGCGCTAGCGGCTATCAGCTATACCTTTCCTGTCACCTTTGCGGTTAATTGCATTACGATGGGGATTGGGATGGGACTATCGACCAATATTGGTCGCTTGCTTGGGCAAGGTCATGCACCACAAGCTGCTCGGTTCACCACCCACGGTTTGTTGTTAGCCGTGTTACTTGTGGCTATCGCGTCTTCTATTGGCTTTACCACCATTGCGCCATTGTTTCGTTTTCTTGGTGCGTCTGATGATCTCATCCCTCTTATTGAGCAATATATGCAGGTCTGGTATCTCACCATTCCTCTGCTAGTGATCCCAATGGCGGGCAACAGTGCTATCCGAGCTACTGGCGACACAAAAACACCAGCAAAAGTCATGATGTTGGCTGGTTTGATTAATGGCATGCTCGATCCATTGTTGATTTTCGGTTATGGCCCTTTTCCGGAACTTGGCATTCAAGGCGCAGCCATAGCAAGTGCCTTTAGCTGGTTAGGTGCTTTGTGTGGCTCATTCTATGTGCTAATTAAACGGGAAAAATTGCTTGCTCAACCCCAATGGGCTTTGCTGAAACAAGACTGGCAACAGACACTAAAAATTGGTACCCCTGCAGCGCTATCAAACGCGATGAATCCGTTGTCCGGTGCCATTCTGATGATGCTGTTATCCAACCACGGTACGGCGGCGGTTGCTGCTTACGGCGCAGCGCAGCGTATTGAGTCTATATTGATTTTAGTATTGATGTCGCTGACCTCTGCCCTCACACCGTTTATGGCACAAAATTTAGGAGCCAAACAACCGCAACGAGCCTTTTCCGGTTTATTTATTAGCATGCGTTTTGCAGTGGTATTCCAAGGGTTTATCTTCTTGATGATGGTGCCACTGAGCATTCCTCTGGCTGCGCTGTTTTCTCAGGAAGATGCGGTGAAAAACCTGCTTTGGCATTATTTACTGGTGGTGCCATTTAGTTATGGCTTCCAAGGCATCGTGATGATGTTAGTCAGTGGTTTGAATGCGATGCACAAGCCATTGCGTGCATTCCAGTGGAGCTTTATGCGGCTGTTCATTTTTACCTTGCCATCGGCGTGGATCGGGAGCCAAATCTACAGCATTGAAGGCTTGTTTATCGGTATCGCGGTTGGGAATACGTTGGGTGGGCTACTGGGCTACTTGTTTGCGCTGCGCGAG
The DNA here is from genome assembly GCF_033391095.1 of Vibrio sp. Vb0667. NCBI lineage: Bacteria > Pseudomonadati > Pseudomonadota > Gammaproteobacteria > Vibrionales > Vibrionaceae > Vibrio > Vibrio sp. Vb0667. The sequence goes on from NZ_JAWPOL010000022.1 coordinate 27,660, forward strand.
CGAAAATTAACGCTCATAGAGCAGAGCAGCGTGTCTTAACACTCGTCTATCGCTAGTTTCTTTTTGTTGATTCTCAAATACAAAAAAACCGCGGAAAGCCGCGGTTTTGTTTATCTATTTCAAGCTTGCTTAGAACAACTCTTCAGCAACTTTGTATAGATCGTTGCGTACTGGACGCTTCATGTTTTCGATTGCGTCGATGATATCGTGGTGAACAAGTTGCTCTTTCACGATACCTACACAACGACCACCATGACCTTCGATCAATAGGTGAACAGCGTAGTTACCCATACGAGATGCTAGTACGCGGTCAAATGCAGTTGGACGACCACCACGTTGGATGTGACCAAGTACTGTTGCACGAGTTTCACGACCTGTCGCGGCTTCGATGTCACGTGCTAGTTCATTAGCATCCATCATTAGCTCAGTAAGCGCGATGATCGCGTGTTTCTTACCTTTAGCGATACCATCTTGGATGTTGCTGATCAGCTTGTCTTTGTCTAGACCAGTTTCCGGAGTGATGATGTATTCACAACCGCCCGCAATTGCAGACATCAGAGTCAAATCACCACAGTGACGGCCCATGATTTCTACAATTGAAATGCGTTGGTGAGATGAAGAAGTATCACGTAGACGGTCGATTGCATCGATAACGGTGTTTAGTGCACTTAGGTAGCCCACAGTGTAATCAGTACCTGCGATATCGTTGTCGATTGTGCCCGGAAGACCGATACATGGGTAACCCATTTCAGTCAGTTTCTTCGCACCCATGTACGAACCATCACCACCGATTACCACTAGTGCATCGATACCATGTTTTTTCAGGTTCTCAATCGCTTTTTCACGAACTTCCACTTGTTTAAACTCAGGGAAACGTGCAGAACCTAGGAACGTACCACCTTTGTTGATCACATCTGAAACGCTAGAACGATCTAGCTTCTCGATGCGGCCTTCGTATAGGCCTAGGTAGCCGTCGTACACACCGAATACTTCCAATCCTTCGGATAGTGCTGTACGTACTACGCCGCGTATCGCAGCGTTCATACCAGGTGCGTCACCGCCACTTGTTAAAACACCGATCTTCTTAATCATGCTCACCCTCGATCTTTGGCAATCAATTATTTAATTTTCTTTTAGGCCCCTTGTTACCAAGCAACCTGCATAATCCAGAACTGTGCGTTATGTTACATTTCCTCTACAGGATTACCAATGAAAACGCACTTTTTTATGTAACTTTTCTACTTATGTAAGAGTATTACAGTTTCTCTATGAAACTTTGTTGATTCATATCAGGATCACGAATCTTAATAAGTATTGATGGAAAGATAGTCAATAAGTACCTTTTTGTCGTCGGGCACTGATGGATTTTTCAAGCCTACCAATCTTGCGCTTTCTGCTCTTTCTCAGGTCCGAAAACGACAGACAATGGATCTTGATGGATCAATACGTCCGCATCAGGAAACAGAGCCAATAAATTATCTTCCACTTTATCAGCGATGTAATGCGCCTCAATTAATCGTAAGTTATCGTCTAGCTCTAAATGCAACTGTATAAAGCGCGTCGGTCCGGACATTCGCGTGCGTAACTGATGCACGCCCAATACCCCTTTTACGCTCAAACAAGCTTGGTTAATTTGCTCAAGTTCTTCATCGGGCAACTTTCTATCAAGTAAGGTTTGAATCGCTTCGCTGACCATTTTGAAAGCGCTATAAAGAATGAAGACACCAATACCAATCGCAAACACAGCATCCGCTTGAGTCACTCCAAAATAACTGAGCCCCAGAGCCACCATGATCGCAGCATTCATATACAAGTCAGTCTGATAATGCAGAGAATCCGCCGCTATTGCTTGGCTCCCCGTCACGCGAACCACATGTTTTTGGAACATCACCAAGCCAAGTGTGACCACAATCGCAAACAGCGATACATACACACCTAACTCCGGTGCGTGTAAAGCATGTGGGCGGAAAAATCGGTCAATCCCGTTAAGAATCAAAAATACTGCCGAGCCCGAAATAAACATTGCTTGGGCTAGGGCCGCTAAGGACTCAGCTTTACCATGTCCAAACGTATGTTCGCGGTCTGCCGGTTGTAAGGCGTAACGAACCACCACAAGATTCACAACCGAAGCCGCGATATCTAACATGGAGTCAATCAATGACGCCAATAAGCTCACTGAGCCGGTTACCCACCACGTGATGACTTTTACTATCAGAAGAAGCGTCGCCACAATGGTTGCAGTCCAAGCGGCGGTCGTAACTAAACGTGCGTATTGCTGTTTCATAATCAAAGAGTTAACTAAAACCATACGTTGAGTATATTGAATGACCATGAAATAACCAGATCAAAAAGAGGCAACCAATGGCTGCCTCTTTATATAACATCAATTCATGACTTAATTATTGCGCGACTTTTCCATGCGCTTGTGCATTCTGTCGCCACACTCTTGCATACGTTCATTTTGTAGCTCAACAAATTTCGCTTTCTGCTCAGGTGTTAATACGCTAAGCATTTGGTGCTTTCTTTCTAGCATTTGCACGCGACGTTCCGTTTGGCGCTCAACCATCTCTTTTGCTAACTCGGTAGCTTGAGCTTCATCAAAATTATCCGCCAGCAAAAGCGATTGCACTTTTGCGTGATGCGCTTGACGCTCAGCCATACGTGCTTCTTTGCCATCAGCGAATTTTGCTTTCATTTCTGCTTTGTTTGCTTCACGCATTTCTTTTAGCTGATCTTTTTGTGCATCAGTCAGGTCTAGTTGACGCATGACACCTCGGTCCATACCCATGCCGCATTCGTCACGAGGACCTTTATGATGGTTTTTACCACCGTAAGCGAATGCGCTTGCGGCGCCAAGAGTAAGAGGTAGAACAACAGCAGCTAACACAAGTTTTTTTGCAGACTTCATAATACGATTCCTTACACAGGTGAGTGGTTCTTCTGAGCTGTTCTCACAGCGCTTGAGTATAGAATACGACCCGCTAGGTAAAGCGACGTATAGGGAGCGTAAAGAATCGTAAAGAGTGATTTTTCTCCTCTTCGTTGCGCATCATTCCAATGTAATATTAGGCTATCGGTAACTTACTATAGGTGCCCCCATGGCAAACATTCTTTTAATCGATGACGATATCGAGCTAACCAGCTTATTAAAAGAAGTACTCAGTTTCGAAGGGTTTGACGTCAGCGAAGCAAATGACGGTGAAGCCGGCTTAGCCGCGATCAATGATAAGATTGATTTGATTTTGTTGGATGTCATGATGCCAAAACTCAATGGCATGGAAACGCTGAAACGCTTACGTGAAAATTGGGAAACTCCCGTCTTGATGCTGACCGCTAAAGGGGAAGAAATTGATCGCGTGATCGGCTTGGAACTGGGCGCGGATGATTATTTACCAAAACCTTTTAGTGACCGAGAGCTGTTAGCGCGAATCCGCGCGATTTTACGCCGCACTAGCAGCACACAAAAAAATACCAAAAACAGCGATTGCATTGAGTATCAAGAAATCCGCCTCTATCCCGGTAAGCAAGAAGCGTATTGTGAGCAACAGTTACTCGATCTCACAGCAACCGAGTTTGCGCTACTCACCCACTTCGTACAAAACCCAGGACAAGTGCTGACCAAAGAGACACTGAGCTTAGATGTGCTTGGTAAACGACTCGCTGCTTTTGATCGCGCTATCGATATGCATGTCTCGAACTTACGTAAAAAATTACCAGATCAAAGCAATGGCAAGCCGCGAATCAAAACCCTGCGTGGTCGTGGCTACATGCTGCTTGAGGAGGATTAATGCGCCTATCACGCATCAAACTGCCAAACATCAATAGCCTGTATGGACGCATCTTTGCCATTTTTTGGTTCACCATGTTATTAGTATTGATAGCCGTGCTATCACTGCCACATTTGGACCCACGCAAAGCTCGCGATATTCCAGAAGAACACTACAAACGTATGGTAGAAACGCGTGACTCAATCCAACAAAAATACAGCCAGCAAACAGATTTAGGCCGCATACTTTTTCGTATCGAGGGCAACCGTCACGGCAAGCACGACCCTCGCCCACGAGTCTTTTTTTCTGACTACAGCGGTAATGTTCTTACGACAGAAAAACGCAGCAATTTTCAATTGCGTGCCATGCAAAACTTTGTCACCAGTATCGAAGATTACAATAATCCAAAGCAGAAGCTGTATGGTCGATACATGATTGCGGGCCCAATTCCTATCACTTTGGCAGGTTCCGATATCTTGATGTACGTGGGCTTCAAGTGGAATGAGCCACCACCTCTACTCCTGCGTCTGTTTGATCACCCATTCCAGCTCTTGCTTGCGGTCATGCTGGTTAGTACACCATTGCTGTTATGGCTTGCTTGGGCTTTGAGTCAGCCTGCACGTCGTCTTGAAGCCGCTGCTCAACGTGTGGCGAAAGGTGAATTTGTCACAGACCCAAATTTAGAAAAAGGTACGGCGGAATTTCGTCAAGCAGGCAGCAGCTTCAACCAGATGGTCGAAGCGGTTAATCAAATGATTTCAGGACAACAACGTTTGCTATCCGATATCTCTCACGAGCTGCGCTCACCTTTAACTCGTCTGCGTATGGCAAGCGCATTAGCGACGCGTAAACAAGGCGAAAGCCCAGAACTGACTCGTATCGATACCGAAGCGCAGCGCTTGGAACAGATGATCAGCGAACTATTAGAGCTTTCTCGCATGCAGGCGAACAGTCATATGACTCGCGAAACACAGCCACTAGAAAGTTTATGGGAAGAAATCATTAAAGATGCGCAGTTTGAAGCAGAGCAAATGGGCAAACAGCTACACTATTCAGAATTACCTAAGCGCAATATTTCCGGTAACCCTAAACTGCTGATGAGTGCGGTGGAAAATATCGTTCGTAACGCCATTTACTACGGAAAAGATGAGGTACAAATCGACATCAAAGCCGATGACGATACGCTTCGTATCACGGTTGACGATAATGGAGAAGGTGTACCAGAAGAGGAACTGGCCGCGATTTTTCGCCCGTTCTATCGCGTTTCCACGGCACGCGATCGCCACTCTGGCGGCACAGGTCTCGGCCTAACCATTACCGAAAGTGCCATTCGCCAGCACAGTGGCACGATCGCAGCCAGCCGAAGTCCGTTAGGCGGATTGCGCATGAGTATCACCTTACCGATCAATTGTTAGTCTCAATTTGATGAACTAACAATAATTCGCACCATATTTCTAGAGTGAGTGATTCACAGCCCCACCCTCACTTTAGAAATTGGCGAGGCTTCTTAGAATACCCTTACAAAGATCAAAGTTGATAATAATTATCGTTAGCATTAAAGTAAATTTTCCAATTAAGGAGGATTTACTATGTCACATACATTTCCCGCTCTGCCTTACCCGTACGATTCACTAGAGCCGTACATCGACGCGAAAACCATGGAAGTGCATTACAGCAAACACCACAAGACGTACTTTGATAAGTTTGTAAATGCCGTTGAAGGGAGCGAGCTCGAAACTCAGTCATTAGACGAGATCTTTGACAATATCTCTAAGCTCAGTCCAGCAGTACGTAATAATGGTGGCGGCTATTACAACCACATCATTTATTGGAATTGCATGTCACCAAACGGTGGCGGAGAGCCTCAAGGCGCGCTTGCTCAAGCAATTAACGATAAATTTGGTAGCTTTGCGCAATTTAAAGAGGCGTTTGCCCAAGCTGCCATCAATACCTTTGGGTCTGGCTTTGCATGGCTGATCGTAAAAGATGGTGAGATTCACATTACGTCCACCAGTAATCAAGACAACCCTCTGATGGACGTAGTGGATGTGCGCGGTGAACCAATCCTCGCATTAGACGTGTGGGAGCACGCGTATTACATCAGCTACCAAAACCGTCGCCCAGAATATATTGATGCGTGGTGGAACGTCGTCAACTGGCGAGCAGTTGAAGAAAACTATGCTCACGCTCTCTTATAAAGAGCATCACTACTCACGGTATTAACATCCGCGCTAATGCCTGCTTTCATACCCAGGTCAATCTTGCTGAATCTCGCATATCTCGGTGACTTGGGTATATACTGCCCCTCTCTTTGACCAACTCTATTTCAATACCATGTTTGATATCGCTTTATACGAACCAGAAATCGCGCCGAACACCGGCAACATCATTCGACTATGCGCCAACTGCGGTGCAAACCTTCACTTAATTGAACCTCTGGGTTTCGATCTTGAAGAGAAAAAAGTCCGCCGTGCTGGTTTGGATTACCATGATTTAGCTCGCGTAACACGCCATAAAAACTATCAAGCGTTCTTAGAGTATTTAGAGAAAGAGAAGCAAGGTAACTATCGATTGTTTGCCTGCACCACCAAAACCACAGGTCACCACGTTGATGCACAATACCAAGCGGGTGATGTTTTGATGTTTGGTCCAGAAACTCGTGGCTTGCCTGCTGAAATCATCGATAGCTTGCCAATGGAGCAGCGTATTCGCATTCCAATGATGCCAGATGCGCGCAGCCTAAACCTTTCGAATGCCGTTGCGATCATTGCTTTTGAAGCATGGCGTCAAATGGGCTTTGAAGGCGCATTGTAAGCAGCACGAATTCCAAATACAGAAAAGGGCGCTTGGTGCGCCCTTTTGTTTTCTTTACTGTCTAACTCAATCAGTTGAGCTTGTTGCGATCATCATCGTCTTTACGCTCGTATTCCCCTTCGAAGGTCTTGCCATTATCTGACTGGGAATCAAAAGGGTCACGACGGAACGGGTCTTGCTCAAATGGCCCCTGGTTAGAGAAACCACCTTGGAAGCCACCACCATGCATGGTTTTCACCACCATTTTGCTCATCAAGTATTTAGCTATCGCGGCGCGTGGCGCAGGAAGCAACACCAACATACCAAGGGCATCGGTCATAAAGCCCGGGGTTAACAGTAGCACGCCAGCCACCGCTAGCATTACGCCTTCAAAAATTTGCTGGGCTGGAATTTCACCTTGTTCAAGACGCCCCTGTACTGACATCAGTGTTTGTATACCTTGGCTACGAACCAACGACGCACCAACAAATGCAGTGATTAAGACTAGTGCAATGGTCGGCCATAAACCTAAAAAGCCGCCCACCTGAATAAATAAGCCGATTTCAATGATCGGAACAAAAATAAACGCTAATAATAAGATAGGAAACACACGCCCTCCTTTGTTTAATTCAGTGTAATGGTAAAAGCAGACTAAGCTCAAACGAATCGTTGTAAAAAAGCGTGTTCATACTGGTCTCCTTCTCTTTTAGACAAAGTAGCGGGAACGCGTTTCATTCAATTGCATACCGATTTTTTCGTGCTTTTAAAGTGCTAATTTCGAACTCTAAAAACTCATGTTTGTCGAGGAAAATCGAGTACCTATAAAGGGTTATTAATAACCCGTTCATACTTTGCAAATTATTGACTCATGAAAAACGAAAAAGGTGATCTAGTTACTATTTTTATGCGCTAGGTGCAGTATCATGTGCCACATAAGTCAGGACGGATTTTCCAGCCAAAAATTCTGATGAATGGATTCTAGATTGCAGAAATGGCTAATAAATAACTTTATTATCAGAATTATCATCTAAGGATCCTGCTATGGCTACCCTATCTGATGCTCCAAAAACAGCAAACCCAGCCACTCGTATTGAAGAAGATCTATTAGGTCAACGTCATGTCCCTGCAGATGCGTACTACGGTATTCATACGCTACGTGCGATCGAGAACTTCAACATCTCCAATATGACCATCTCTGACGTACCAGAATTTGTACGCGGCATGGTAATGACCAAAAAAGCAGCAGCGTTAGCAAACAAAGAACTTGGCGCTATTCCAAAAGACGTTGCAAACTACATCATCGAAGCGTGTGATTTGATCCTAGAAACTGGCAAGTGTATGGATCAGTTCCCATCAGACGTATTCCAAGGCGGTGCAGGCACTTCAGTTAACATGAACACGAACGAAGTGATCGCAAACGTTGCGCTTGAGTTGATGGGTAAAGAGAAAGGCCAATACGAATTTGTTAACCCAAATGACCATGTAAACAAGAGCCAATCAACCAACTGTGCGTACCCAACAGGTTTCCGTATTGCGGTATACAACAGCGTACACAAGCTAATGGGAGCAATTGAGTACCTAAAAGGCGCATTCGAACTTAAAGCCGTTGAGTTTAAAGATGTACTGAAAATGGGCCGTACTCAGCTTCAAGACGCAGTACCAATGACAGTAGGTCAAGAGTTCCATGCGTGGGCGGTAACACTAAACGAAGAGATTCGTGCTCTAGATTACACATCTAAACTCCTCCTAGAAATCAACCTAGGCGCAACCGCAATCGGTACTGGTCTAAATACACCAACTGGCTACCAAGCGCTTGCAGTAAAACACCTAGCGGAAGTAACAGGCCTTGACGTTGTTGCAGCAGAAGACCTTATCGAAGCAACGTCTGACTGTGGTGCATACGTAATGACTCACGGCGCGCTAAAACGCCTAGCAGTGAAACTATCGAAGATCTGTAACGACCTTCGTCTACTTTCTTCTGGTCCTCGTGCGGGTCTAAATGAATTGAACCTACCTGAAATGCAAGCAGGCTCTTCAATCATGCCAGCTAAAGTAAACCCAGTTATCCCAGAAGTAGTAAACCAAGTTTGCTTCAAAGTTCTCGGTAACGACAACACGGTTTCTTTCGCAGCAGAAGGCGGTCAGCTACAGCTAAACGTTATGGAACCTGTGATCGCACAAAGTGTGTTTGAGTCTATCTCTCTACTACACAACGCGTGTGTGAACCTACGTGATAAATGTATCGACGGCATCACTGTGAACAAAGAAGTTTGCGAAAACTACGTTTACAACTCTATCGGTATCGTCACTTACCTAAACCCATACATCGGCCACCACGAAGGTGACATCGTAGGTAAGATTTGTGCAGAAACTGGTAAAAGTGTTCGTGAAGTCGTGCTAGAGCGCGGTCTGCTTACAGCAGAGGAGCTTGATGAAATCTTGTCAGTAGAAAACTTCATGCATCCTACTTACAAAGCAAAACGTTACGAGTAATAACGAATCCGAAGGGGGCCACTCAGGCCCCTTTTTTAGGCTCTCATACGGTTAACCACATTTTTTATATGCTTTTATTGCCGCTAAACCACTAGGTTCTCATTCTCTGAGCATTTACTCCTGTTCCTGAGTGTTCAAAAAATCAGAATCAAATAAAAAACTAAAGAGGTATCAATATGGTCATGGTCGAACTCTTCGTGGTTCTGCTCTTCATCTATTTGGGGGCAAGAATCGGTGGTATCGGCATTGGTTTTGCCGGTGGTGCTGGGGTCATTGCGTTGTCTTTGATCTTGGGCGTACCAACAAGCCAAGCTTACATTCCCGTTGACGTAATTTTGATCATCATGTCTGTAATCACCGCTATCGCAGCAATGCAAGTAGCTGGTGGTTTAGACTGGATGGTGCAAGTTGCTGAAAACTTTTTGCGCAAGCATCCTGAGCGCATCACCTTTTATGCGCCTATCGTAACTTACCTAATGACATTAATGGCGGGTACTGGCCACACGGCATTCTCTACTTTGCCAGTGATTGCAGAAGTAGCGAAAGGCCAAGGCGTGCGCCCTTCTCGTCCACTGTCTATCGCGGTCGTAGCATCGCAAATCGCTATCACCGCATCACCAATCTCAGCGGCTGTTGTAGCGTTCGCGGCAATGCTGCACCCATTTGGCGTTGACTACCTAACACTACTAGCAATCTGTATCCCAACGACGTTCATCGCGTGCATGATCGGTGCGTTCGTGGCGAACTTCATGGGCTGTGAGCTAAAAGACGATGCTGAATACCAAGAGCGTCTAGAAAAAGGCTTAATCAAGCTAAATACAGAAGCAAAACGCGAAATCCTACCAACAGCGAAGAAAGCGACATTCATCTTCCTAGGCGCAATCGCATTCGTAGTATGTTACGCAGCAGCAATTTCTGGCTCTGTGGGTCTTATCGAGAACCCTGCTCTAGGCCGTAACGAAGCTATCATGACGGTAATGCTAGCAGCTGCGGCAGCTATCGTAATGAGCTGTAAAATCGATGCTGGCAAAATCCCAGCCGCAGCAACATTCCGCTCTGGTATGACAGCGTGTGTGTGTGTTCTTGGTGTGGCATGGCTAGGTTCTACGTTCGTTAACGCGCACGTTGACGGCATCAAAGAAGTGGCTGGTGCGCTACTAGCAGACTACCCATGGATGCTAGCACTTGTTCTATTCTTCGCTTCAATGCTGCTTTACTCACAAGGTGCAACCACTGTTGCGCTGATGCCAGCAGCACTAGCAATCGGTGTCGCACCACTTACCGCAGTTGCATCTTTCGCAGCAGTAAGTGCGCTATTCGTGCTGCCAACTTACCCAACGCTTCTAGCAGCGGTTGAGATGGACGACACGGGTTCAACTCGTATCGGTAAGTACGTATTCAACCACCCATTCTTTGTACCTGGTGTGGTAACCATCGCTTCTGCGGTAGCACTTGGCTTCGCATTCGGTGGTCTACTGATCTAGTAGAAACAGAGTCTTACTCGGGGAGCTTCGGCTCCCTTTTTTATTGCCTGTTGTCTTGATTTATGCTCAATAAATCTTCATTTTCATGAAACTTATTGACTCGCCTCCGGGTCTGATTGAGTTACACTAACGGCAATTATCTAAGATGAATTGACTCTTTTATGCGCGCATTACTTCCCGTTTTACTCTTAGGGCTCATTACCTTTTCCACTCCGTCTTTAGCTTTATTTGGCAAAGACCAGTTTAACAGTAGCCAGAACAACAGTTTTGGTAGCAGCAGCGACAGTTTTGTTCCTGTTGATCAGGCGTTTCCATTTAACTTCTACCAGCAAGATGACAAATTGATGCTCGATTGGCAGGTACGTGACGGGTACTACCTATATCAAGAGCGCTTGTCTGTAGCTGGTGAGAAAGTATCGCTAGGCGAACTGCAAATGGAAGACGGCACACCGCATAAAGATGAATTCTTTGGTGACGTGCATATCTATACTCAACCTCTCTTCGTTAATGTACCAATGCATGATTGGCAAGACGGTGCGCGCGTAGTCGTGCAATACCAAGGTTGTGCGAAAGCAGGCTTCTGTTACCCGCCAGAAACTCGCGTGATTCCTATCAGCGCGTTTACTTCGTCGAACTCAGATTCAACAACGGCGACAACTGCATCAAAAGCAGAACAGACACCAACAGCAACGCCACCAGCGGCGCAATCATCTACGTCTGGTGACACATCATCAGCGCCAGTAACACAGCAAGATAGCCTTGCAGCCAACCTTGCTGATAACTGGTGGACACCACTTCTGTTCTTGGCGCTTGGTGTGGGCTTGGCGTTTACACCTTGTGTGCTGCCGATGTACCCAATTCTGACCAGCATAGTGCTTGGCAGTGGCAAACTAAGCCAACGCCGTGCGCTAGGCTTGTCATTCGTCTACGTGCAAGGCATGGCGCTGACTTACACTCTACTCGGCCTTGTGGTGGCATCTGCAGGTATGCAGTTCCAAGCGGCAATGCAGCACCCTTATGTGCTGATTGGCTTGAGCGTACTGTTCATCACACTCGCTTTGTCTATGTTTGGTCTGTACTCATTACAGCTACCAAGCAGCGTGCAAACGTGGCTGAATAACTTAAGTAACAAGCAGCAAGGTGGTAGCAGTGCTGGCGTGTTTGCAATGGGGGCAATATCTGGCTTGGTTTGTTCTCCGTGTACTACCGCCCCACTCTCTGGTGCGCTGCTTTACGTCGCACAAAGTGGCGACTTACTCACCGGTGGGGTCGCCCTTTACGCGCTAGCGATGGGCATGGGTATTCCGTTGATCCTTGTAGCGGTATTTGGCAACAAGTTGCTACCAAAAGCCGGCGGTTGGATGGACCGCGTGAAAACGCTGTTCGGCTTTATTCTGCTTGCCGCACCTATCTTCTTACTAGAGCGTATCATGCCAGAAATGTGGTCAACGATTCTGTGGTCAGCACTGGGTATTGCTGCTTTTGGTTGGCTATACCACATCAAAAACAGTCTAGAGTTTGGTGGCTGGAAACAAAGTGCCGTGGGCATAATCGCCGTCTTAGGTTTGCTAGCCTCAGCACAACCTATCTTAAATTACTGGTTTGGCAACAGCACAACACAAACTCAGCAAGCCACTGTTAGCTTTACTCGCATTGCTAACGTGGCGGAGCTTGAAGAACAACTGGCACTTGCGAAAGCGGCAGGTAAACCCGTCATGCTCGATTTCTACGCCGATTGGTGTGTAGCATGTAAAGAGTTTGAAAAGTACACCTTCCATGACCCAAGCGTCGAAGCCAAACTGCAAGACTTCGTTCTTCTGCAAGCGGACGTGACCAAAAACCAAGTGCAAGACATCGAACTACTGAAGCACATGAGTGTGCTTGGTTTACCAACAATTGAGTTTTGGGATGCCAGTGGTGAACACGTTTCAAACGCTCGTTTGACGGGCTTTATGCAAGCCGAGCCTTTCTTAGAGCATATCAAGCAGTTCTGATAACCAGATATTCAAACGCCAGTGATGTCCACTGGCGTTTTTTATTGCTCAGATTTGAATAAGAACATTGCGTTTATATGCAATTTTCCTAATAAAAGTCGATTTGGTTCAGACTTTTAGCGAATAAATATTGTCCACTCTCTCAAAGCTGGACAATAATAAATTTAACGAAATAGTCAAAAGTGTTTAACGTCATGGATTCGACCTACACCATCATTATTGCAGATGATCACCCACTCTTCCGGAATGCCTTGTTTCAATCTATCCACATGGCTATTAGTGGTGCAAATTTGCTGGAAGCGGACTCACTCGACGCACTTCTGGCTTTGTTGGAGCGAGAGGAAGAGCCAGATTTAGTGCTATTGGACCTCAAAATGCCAGGAGCAAATGGTATGTCTGGCTTGATTCATTTGCGAGCAGAGCATCCAGATTTACCTATCGTCGTCGTTTCAGCGAGTGAAGAGCCGGCGATCGTGACGCAGGTGAAAAGCCATGGTGCATTTGGTTTTATTCCCAAGTCCAGCGACATGCGCGAATTAGTGAACGCGCTCAATCAAGTGCTGAATGGCGACCCATACTTCCCTGAAGGGTTGATCACCAATAACGCGGCATGTAATGACTTAGCGGAAAAGATTGCTGCGCTAACACCGCAGCAATATAAAGTGTTGGGAATGTTGTCCGATGGCTTGCTGAACAAGCAAATCGCTTACGAATTGAATGTTTCAGAAGCCACCATAAAAGCGCACATGACAGCGATTTTCCGTAAGCTCGGTGTAAAGAACCGCACGCAAGCCGTGATTATGCTGACGGAAATGAGCGACTAGATTGACGTCTTATCGTCAGACTTACTTTTTTCGTTTGGCAATCGGATACCGACTTTAGTGACCTGCTGATCAACAACATCAGCGACGATCCAATGCAAACCTTGCCACTCGAAATGGTCTCCCAATACTGGCGTGCTACCTAATTGCTCTTCGACAAGGTTTCTCAAACTTTTATCCAGCGGTTCATCCCCCAGATTCAAACCATACATCACGGCAATATCGGCAAGCTTCACTTCAATATCGAGGAAGAAGTCACCGAAGAATCGCGCTAGCGACGCTTTCTCTGGGGCTTCACTAAACAGTAAGCTCAGTGCATCTAAATCCTTTTCTTGTGCTAATACACACAAGGTATCATCTTCCTCAAGACGCGTACTGCCGGATGGGTGCAATAGCTCTTTACTGCGAAATACAGCGGCGATACGCGTTCCTTCCGGCATCGAAAGACTACGTAATGGCTCACCAATGCACCATTTATCTGCTTTAAGTCTATAGATAAACAGCTCCCACTCACTGGTCGGGTAAATCTCTACACCCGTACGCGAAATTGGCTCAGGCTTAGAAGGTAGCTCGACCTTTGCAAGAGACATCGCCTTAGTCAACGTGCCCCCTTGTACTATCAAAGACACCATTACTACAAAGAATGCCAAATTGAAGTACAGTTGAGCATCTGGCAACCCTGCCATCATCGGAAATACCGCGAGGATGATAGGTACAGCACCACGCAGTCCTACCCAAGAGACAAACCACTTTTCACGTGACGTGAAACTCTTGAATGGCAGTAAACCAATCCAAACTGAGATTGGTCGGGCAAACAAAATCATCCCGAAAGCAAGCGCAAGACCTGGCAACGCAATAGAGAGTAAATTGGATGGCGTAACCAACAAACCAAGCACCAAGAACATACCAATTTGAGCTAGCCACGTCATACCATCTAAAACATGAAGAATAGAGTGGCGGCTGCGTGTTGGACGGTTACCTAATAAAAGACCAACAAGGTAAATCGACAAAATACCACTGCCACCCAAAGTGTTAGATAAAGCGAAAATAAGCAAGCCACCACTGACCGTTAAAATAGAATACAGCCCATCTGGTAATTGATTGCGATTGATAACTTTCCATAAGATCCAGCCACCAGCGAAGCCAAGTAACGCGCCAATACCAAACTGCTTAAGAAAACTGAACGCCAAAAAGCCCGCACTTAAATCTGCGCCAGGGTTCGCTAAAATAGCAATCAGAGTTACGGTCAGAAACACCGCCATTGGGTCATTGGTGCCGGATTCAATTTCCAGCGTTGAACCAACACGTTCGTTCAGGCTACGACCTTTGAGTAGAGAGAAGACCGCGGCAGCATCGGTGGAACCAACAATCGCACCAACCAATATGCCTTGCAATAAATCTAAGTCGAATAACCACGTTGCCATCAGCCCGGTCAAAATGGTGGTGATCGCAACGCCAAATGTCGCCAAAGAGACCGAGGGCCATAACGCAACCCTAAAGCTGGCGACCCGCGTTCTCATCCCACCATCAAGCAAAATGATGGCTAATGCGAGGTTACTAACCAAATAAGCGATGGAAAAGTTATCGAATAAAATGCCGCCTAAGCCATCTTCCCCCGCCAGCATTCCAACGGCTAAAAATACCAAAAGAATTGGGATCCCCAACTTAGAAGACACTGGGCTTAAAAGAACGCTAAGTGCGATTAACAACGCACCTATTAGAAAAAAACTGTTAATGGTGTCTGCGTCCATTCTCACCCTCCCTTAATGAAAAACGATAATAATTGTGATGAGCAAGGCTACTTCGTTAATGAGGTAATGCCCTAATCCGCCTCCCCTTTACACCGTCTCAAAATGCGAGGTTGTACGAGAATGACTCAGTTATATTACTTTATTGTGAGTTAAAACGGTGATTTGATGCGAAAACTTTATGTAAATAAATTACTTGTGAGCTTTCTTATCTACGCCTTCTCTCATTGAGAGCCACAAGATCACCACCAATATTTACACAGCATCTCCAAATTCAATGAAGAAAAGATTAATGGCCAGTCTTAATCATGCTTGTTTATCCAATCAACCTTTAGACCTTTGGCTAACTTAACAGTTTATTAACATAACATTTTACCCCTTTATTCGCTGCAAAAGCCCATAGTATGGAGGTTCCTCATTTTTAACACCCCGACTAAAGTTGAAAAGAGTTATTGCCAACACCTTGCTAATGTACACATTGAAACATTTCATTAACAACAATACCAATCGTAAGGAGACGGCAATGGCATTTGAAAGCGAAGAAAGAGCCAAAGCCTATTGGGACAAAAACGTGAAGCTCATGATCGGCCTAATGGTCATCTGGTTCGTCGTGTCTTTCGGCTGCGGCATTTTATTTGTCGACGTACTAAATCAATTTCAACTAGGCGGTTACAAACTCGGTTTCTGGTTTGCTCAACAAGGCTCCATCTATGCCTTCCTAGGAATTATTTTCTATTACGCATGGAAGATGCGCCAAATTGACCGTGAATTCGGCGTGGACGAATAAGGAGTCACTCAGATGGATTTGAAAACTATTACCTACCTGGTCGTTGGCGCCACGTTCATCCTGTACATCGGGATTGCTATTTGGGCTCGCGCCGGCTCAACCAAAGAGTTTTATGTTGCTGGTGGCGGTGTAAACCCGATTGCAAACGGTATGGCAACCGCAGCCGATTGGATGTCCGCAGCGTCGTTTATCTCAATGGCAGGCTTAATTGCCTTCATGGGCTATGGCGGCTCAGTATTTCTAATGGGTTGGACTGGTGGTTACGTTCTGCTTGCGCTGTTGCTAGCACCTTACCTACGCAAATTTGGGAAGTTTACGGTGCCAGAGTTTGTTGGTGAACGCTTTTACTCCAATACCGCACGTATCGTAGCGGTTGTTTGTCTTATCATCGCATCAGTGACTTATGTTATCGGTCAGATGAAAGGCGTAGGTGTTGCGTTTGGTCGCTTCTTAGAAGTGGACTACTCCACTGGCCTATTAATTGGTATGTGTATCGTTTTCATGTACGCGGTTCTTGGCGGCATGAAAGGCATCACTTACACGCAGATTGCTCAATATTGCGTACTCATTCTTGCTTACACTATCCCTGCAATCTTTATCTCTCTGCAACTCACTGGTAACCCAATCCCACAAATTGGTCTGGGGAGTACCATGGCTGGTACCGATGTCTATCTACTCGATCGGCTTGACCAAGTTGTGACCGAACTCGGATTCAGTGAATACACGACCCAAGTACGTGGCGACACACTTAATATGTTTGTCTACACCATGTCACTGATGATTGGTACTGCCGGTCTACCACACGTAATTATCCGTTTCTTTACCGTGCCGAAGGTTCGCGACGCACGTACATCAGCAGGCTGGGCTCTGATCTTCATCGCAATCCTTTACACTACAGCACCAGCGGTATCAGCGATGGCTCGTCTCAACCTAATGAATACGGTAAATCCAGCTCCGGGTCAGCACCTAGCGTATGACGAGCGTCCTGCGTGGTTCAAAAACTGGGAAACAACTGGACTACTCGGTTTTGACGATAAAAATGGCGATGGCAATATCCAATACACTTCAGATGCGTCCACCAACGAACTGCGCGTTGATAACGACATCATGGTATTGGCTAACCCAGAGATCGCTAAACTACCAAACTGGGTGATTGCACTTGTGGCAGCAGGTGGTCTTGCAGCTGCACTATCTACCGCAGCAGGTTTACTACTCGCCATTTCTTCAGCTATTTCCCATGACTTAATCAAAGGGGTTATCAATCCGAACATATCCGAGAAAAAAGAGCTACTTGCTAGTCGAATATCAATGGCAGTAGCGATAGCAGCCGCAGGCTATCTCGGTTTAAATCCGCCTGGATTTGCCGCAGGTACGGTAGCACTCGCCTTTGGTCTTGCCGCCTCATCCATCTTCCCTGCATTGATGATGGGCATCTTCAGCAAGAGCATCAACAAAGAAGGCGCAATCGCCGGTATGATTGCGGGTATCAGTATTACGCTGTTCTACGTATTCCAACACAAAGGCATTCTTTTCGTTGCTGATTGGAAATATCTAGAAAGCTGGGGAACAAACTGGTTCCTGGGTATTGAGCCAAACGCGTTTGGTGCTATTGGCGCACTATTTAACTTCATCGTCGCATTCGCTGTATCCAAAGTAACTGCAGAAACGCCACAAGAAGTAAAAGACCTAGTCGAACACGTTCGCGTACCAGTAGGTGCTGGTAGCGCAGTGGATCACTAAAAACTAATCAAAACCACAAAAGCCCCGTTTGGAACCAGCCGTCCGGGGCTTTTTTATTCTCACTTTTCAGTTACCATATTCGCAGTATGTCGTTGCAAGGAAGCCAAGATGTTCAAAAACAAGCACTTTATTCTCGCTCTACTGATTGCGCCAGTTCTCTCTTTGATCGCTTACTTCGGTACCGATATGGCCCTCAGCGAGAAACCCCACGCGGCGCAAGAAGGGGAAACTTACAAACTCGCGAGTAAGTCTAATTGTCGTTACACCAGTGGTCTGTGTGATATGGAAAATGGCGATTTTAAAGTGAAATTTCGCTCTGAAAAACTCACTAAAAATAACTTAGAATTGTCACTCAACGCCGCTTACCCACTTGAAGGGGTTAAAGTTTCTATTGTGAGTGACAAAGAGAAAAACGCTCAACCGATTGATATGAAGCCCGCCGATCAAGCTGGCCAAAGCTGGTACATCACCTTACCAAAGCCTGCATCTGCAGAAAGCTGGTTAAGAGTCGTCATTCAATCAGGCGGCACACTGTATTATGGTGAAACACAAACCGCATTTGTGAAGTACGAAACCTTATTTACTGAATAACGGCGACAAGCTAATTCACCGGTATTCAAACGACAGTGACTTAGTTTCACTCAGCATAAATGAATTCCTACTCAGCCGACGCCTTTGCGTCGGCTTTTGTTTCCGTAAGTCTTTCTTCAACAACCTCTTACTCTAAAAAGGGTTGCCAACCCATAATTTAATTGATAATAATTATCATTACATTTAATGAGAGGTGGTTATGGACAACAAACGGGACATCTTTAACGCATTTTTTAAAGCCCAAGATAGATTCCTTCTCGCCGCACCACATGGCTTTGAGCCAGACGTGATTCATGACTATATTCATTGGGGAATGGTGTTGTCTTCTTGTTATGAACACGATGCCGATGAAGAAAATCTATTGTTGTGTGAGCTGTTTTTACGTCAGGTTTATTTCCATTTACTAGACGCAATTCAAGACTCAACTCGCAGCCGTATCTTCCGTCGTGTCTGTCTCGATTCTATCCATACGCCATTATTCTGCCTCAAACGCTATTACTACCAGTTTGAACAAGGCGACGTGAAATTTCTCGCACTACAACAACAATTACGCCTGATTCAAATCTCACTCGATTAACCAAAAGGATCCCTACCATGAGCACCGAATTCCGCATAGAAACTGACAGTATGGGCGAAGTAACTGTCCCTGCAGATGCTCTCTACCAAGCCCAAACTCAACGCGCCGTCGATAACTTCTCATTCAGTCAACATAAAATGCCATCTGGTTTTATCAAAGCGTTAGCACACATCAAGCAGACTGCGGCACTCACCAACGCACAGCTAGGGCTGCTTGAAGGAGATATTGCCAACGCGATTGCTGACGCAGCTCAAGCAATTATCGAAGGCAATCATATTGAGCAATTCCCAATTGACGTGTTCCAAACAGGATCAGGCACTAGCTCAAATATGAATGCGAATGAAGTAATTGCAACACTGGCCTCCCAGCATCTAGGCGGCACTGTTAGCCCTAATGATCACGTCAACATGGGGCAAAGCAGCAACGATGTGGTACCGACGGCCATTCAAGTTAGCGCAGCATTAGCCATCGAAAAACAGCTCTTCCCGGCCCTTTCACACCTCAGCCAAACACTAGAGTCTAAACAGCAAGCATTGAAAGATGTTGTAAAAACCGGTCGCACCCACTTAATGGACGCGATGCCAATTACCTTTGCTCAAGAACTTGGCGGTTGGCAGTTCCAAATCGAGCATGCAAAACAAGCGATTGAACAAACACTTCCTGCTGTAAAAGCCTTAGCCCAAGGTGGTACGGCGGTTGGAACGGGGATCAATGCCGATCCACGCTTTGCAGACTTATTCGCTAGCAACCTAACCCAATCAACTCGCATTCAGTTCACGGCCAGTGATAACTTCTTTTTCAATTTAAGCAGTCAAGATGCGATCGTCGCTCTGTCGGGACAGCTCAAAACAGCAGCAGTTGCGATCATGAAGATCGCAAACGATCTTCGTTGGATGAATTCAGGCCCATTGGCTGGTTTAGGTGAGATTGAATTACAAGGCTTGCAACCGGGTTCTTCCATCATGCCTGGCAAAGTAAATCCTGTGATCCCAGAAGCCGCAGCGATGGCATCAGCGCAAGTCATTGGTAATGACACCACCATTACCGTCGCAGGCCAAGCGGGCAACTTCCAGCTTAACGTCATGCTGCCAGTTATTGCTCATAACGTATTGGAGAGCATCGAGTTACTCTCTAACAGCGCAACCGCTTTAGCTGACAAAGCCATTACGACGTTTGAAGTTCGCCAAGATAACTTGGATGTAGCACTCGCCAAAAACCCTATTTTGGTCACGGCTCTCAACCCGGTCATTGGTTACCTAAAAGCGGCAGAAGTCGCGAAAAAAGCCTACAAACAGGGACGCGCGATTATTGATGTCGCGGAAGAAGAAACTGATTTGGATAGAGCCACACTAGAGCGATTGCTTAATCCAGCCAAACTGACCCAAGGCGGCGTCGCAGAATAAACGGCAAACTCAGCCTATCAACTAAGATTACAAACATCGAGACCTCCATTCGGAGGTCTCTTTTATAGCGATTTTTCAAACACTCCAATCCTAAGCGACTCGATTGAGCACCGAACGCAGCTTAAGCGGCTTAACTGGCTTAGCAATAAAGCTGAACCCATTTGCTTTGATGCCATCAAGCATATCATCGGTACGATCTGCACTGATGATGACGCCTTCAAAGCTGTGGCCTAATCTCAGGCGGCATTGCTGTAGCACTTCTAAACCAGTACGACCATCATCAAGTCGGTAATCGGAGAAAATTACATCCGGAATCCAACCATCCTCAAGCGCTTGTAGACTTTCAACTAAATCAATCGCAACTCGTGTATCGCAGCCCCATCGGGAAAGTAAGTTTTCCATGCCGACTAGAATGTCAGGCTCATTATCGACACATAGGATTCTCAGATGACCAAGTTCAGATTGCTTACTCATTGCCACGTGCACTGGATGAGGCTGAACATGATCAGCTTTATCTAGGGTGATGGAAAAAACACTGCCTTTTCCAACCCAAGAGCGCATCGAAATTTCATGCCCAAGTACCTGAGCAATTCCTTTCGAAATCGCCAAACCAAGTCCGAGGCCTTGGTCGGAACGAACTTGAGTTCCGCGATTAAACTCTTCAAAAATCTCTTGCTGCTTCTCTTCTTCAATCCCCACTCCATTATCCCATACATCAATACGCACTCGCCCTTTCACGCGGCGAACACCGAGTGCGACTTTGCCATTCGGGTTATAACGAAACGCATTGGTCAGGAAGTTTTGCACCACACGGCGCAGCAGTTTGGGATCCGACTTAACCATGAGTGAGGACGGAATCATGGTGAACTCTATACCTTGCTGTTTGGCTAACGCACTAAACTCAGCATTCAAATTCGATAACACATCATTTAACGCAAAGCCATGCACGTTGACTTCCAACTTGCCCGATTCCAAACGCGAGATATCCAGCAAATCTCCAATTAAGTCTTCGGCAGCCTCTAAAGCACTTTCAATGTGTGCTGACAGCTTTTTGGCTTCGCTGTCTTTGGCGACTTCCGATAGTGAAGATGCAAATAGACGCGCCGCGTTGAGCGGTTGCATCAAGTCATGGCTTACTGCCGCCAAGAACCGTGATTTGGACTTCGATTCCAAATCCGAGCGCTGCGTCGCTTCCACCAGCTGCTTGTTAAGTTGTTCTAATTCTCGAGTCCGTAGACGTACCCTTTCTTCCAATGTCTCGTTGGCGTCTTTCAGTGCTTGCTCTGCATCACGGAATACGGTGATGTCGGTAAAGCTCATCACAAAGCCACCACCTGGCATTGGGTTACCTTGCACCTCTATCACGCGACCATCGGGACGAACCCGAGAAGAGGTGTGCCGAGTTCCTTGCTCAAGGTGATAAACACGGCGACGAACGTGGTCATCAGGGTCACCAGGGCCACACAACCCCTGCTCTGCATTGTGCCGAATCACATCCGCAATCGGTCGACCTACTTGAATCAGGCCTGGCGGAAATTCAAAGAGTTCTAAATAGCGTTGGTTCCACGCTACCAAGCGTAGTTGCTTATCGACGACCGCAATACCTTGTCCAATATGCTCAATCGCGCCTTGGAGTAAACCCCGACTAAAATCGTACAGTTCAGAGGCTTCATCGACGATAGTCGCCACCTCTTCAAGCTGCATGTTTCTTCCTTGCAGAGCGGAAGTAAGTACTAACTTAGCAGAAGATGCTCCAAATACCCCTGCTAGCACACGCTCCGTATGCCGAATCAGAGAAGATGGCGCTTGTTGATTCGGCATTAACTCTTCTCGTTGCTGGCTCCAGTAGGCTTGAAACGCCGCTTTAACTCGCGTTCGTCCTACAAATCTGGACGCTAGCATTTCCAGTTCTGCAACCGTAACGCGGCTCTGGTACAGACTCATATTTTCGCTTTCAGGCAACGGTGTACCAACGAATGATGCCGATTGTAAGCGCTCACTTAGGCTTGGTCGGGTAGCCATAGAAACCACAACAAAACACACTGCATTAGCGACCACGCTGAGGATCATCCCCCAATCTGAAATCGCGATATCAAAACTAGCCAATACCTCTGGTGGTGTAATCAACCAGATCAGGAAGTTATTACTGGCGTCTCCGGCAAGCATGTCTGTTTGGCTCATTAACGTAATCAACCAGGTAGCAAAACCCACCGCGAGGCCAACATACACACCTTTCTTATTCCCTTGACGCCAATACATACCGCCAACCAGCGCAGGAGCGAATTGCGTGATAGCCGCGAACGAGAGAAAGCCGATAGCAGAAAGTGAATGAATGGTGTCCAACGCTTGATAGAAACACCACGCGCCAATCAACAAAACTAAAATCAAACCACGGCGGATCCGCAGTAATAATTCAGAAAAATGGTGGTGGTTACGCTGCGTCAGTCGCATGCGACGCAATAGCAATGGCATAACCAAGTCATTCGAGACCATGATCGCTAAGGCAATCGTCGATACGATAACCATGCCGCTTGCCGCTGAAGTACCGCCTAGAAACGCAAGCAAGGCGATTTCACTCGCCCCGACCGACATCGGCACACTTATGACATAAGTATCAGGCGAAGCGCCACTCAAGAGGCCTTGCCCTACCCACGCAATAGGTAAAACAAAAATCCCCATTAAGATCAGATAAATGGGGAACAACCAACGAGCCACGTGCAAATCTTGAGCACGTTCATTTTCCACCACCATCGTATGGAATTGTCGCGGAAGGCAAACGATCGCCAGCATGGTCAGTACAGTATGAATCAATATAGTCGGGATATTTGGTGACTGATACGTCTGCGCGGCAACATCAAGTAAGCTCAAACTCTCGGTGTTCATCGCCAACCAAACAATGAAGACACCGACCACTAAAAAAGCCAGCAGTTTGATAATGGATTCGAAGGCAATTGCCATCATCATCCCACGATGGTGTTCCGTGTTATCAATGTGGCGGGTACCGAATAGCATCGTAAAAATCGCCAATGCGACCACAACAAACCACGACACGCTATCGTTTTGATAACCAAAATCAGTAGCCAGCTCTGGTGCAATAATTTCAAGCCCCATAGTGATACCACGCAGCTGTAAAGCGATGTACGGCAAAATTCCCGCAACCGCTATGAGCGTAACAACCACGGCCAAACCTTGGGATTTACCGTAGCGTGCTCCGATAAAGTCAGCAATCGACGTGATGTGTTCCCGTTTAGCAATCAAAATAAGCCGAGCTAAAACGCGCCATCCGATGGTAAACACTAAAATGGGAGCAATATAGATGGGCAAGAAAGACCAAGGATTACTGCTGGCCTGCCCGACCGTGCCGTAGAAGGTCCATGATGTACAGTACACCGCAATGGAAAGGCTATAAATCCAAGGCCGCCAGCGCGCTAGCCACCTTTTCTGAATGTCGCCGTACCACGCGATGATAAATAAAGCTCCCAAATACGCTAAAGAAACGGGAACCACCAGCCATCCTTGCATCCGATATCCTTTCTTGCCTTTCTTGCTACTTTTAAAGCAAGAGAATAAAAAAACCTCTCCATGAGGGAGAGGTTTCATTTAACACTGCTTTGATAACGGAGACAAAGCTTAGTTTTTAACCTTTGTTACATAAGTCTAATTCTGTGTTTCAAGTGGCTTGTCTGATACATCAACCACCTGATGTGGGTCTTGCGAATCAAGCTTGATGAACAGAGCCAATAACCCCATCGCGGCCATGCCCCAGAACACAAGCGGTCCCCAGTGCTCATAACCCCAGCCACTCAATACGGTCATTAACGCGATAAATGCGCCCAACGGAATCGCGTTATACAACGCTTGCAACGCTACGATCTTATTTTCTTCGGAGTTTTGGATATATTGGATCGCGGCAATGTGTGCGGTAGCGAAAGTCACACCATGCAATAGTTGAACAATCACCAAAGCAATAATTGATGTTGTCGACGCCGTAATACCCCAACGCATCATTACACCAACGGCAGCAGCAATAAACAGCGCGCGTATTGACCAACCTACGAATAAACGCTTACTCAGTGCAAACACTGCCACTTCTGCGGCCACCCCCAAGCTCCATAAGTAGCCAATGACATCTTCCGAGTGACCAGCGGCCTTCCAGTGAATCGCACTAAAGCCGTAGTAAGCCGCATGACTGCCCTGAATTAGTGACACCAACACTAAGAATTTTAGTATCGGCTTGTCGGTCAAAAGAGCGGTCAGCTTTGGACGTTCTGCGCTTTGCCCACCGTGCGTTACAGGCATTGGGTTAGTCGGTCGCATAGCAAACAGCAACGAGATAAACACGCCGAACATCGCAGTGTACAAGATCATATCGGAGCCAAATTCAGCCACCAGGTAGCCCACTGCCGTCGAGCCTGCGATAAAGGCGATCGAACCCCATAGCCGCGTGCGGCCATAATCGAGCATTTTCAGGCGAGCGTAGTAATTTGCCATCGCGTCCGACAACGGAATAATCGGTCCACAACAAAGATTGAACAACACTGTCGCTAGTGCCATTAACCAAAAGCTACCACCCGTAAAAAAGTGAAATCCAACAAAAAGGAGGGCAGCGAAACTCAACCAACGTAAAGCAGGCATAAGATGTTCGACTTTGTGTACTCGTGGGGTGATCACGATATTGGCAACACAACGTGTCGCAAGGCCTAACCCGACCAGCAAACCGATATCTGTCGAAGATACGCCCTGATCCTTAAACCAAAGTGACCAAAATGGCAGATACACGCCATACGCAAAGAAGAATCCGAGAAAGTACTGGGAAATCCAGCCATACGGAGAAGGTTTCAACATTACTAATATCCTAAAACGGGAACACCAACGTTCGAGCCGGGAATTATGGATCGCCATGCGTATTATAAAAAGGGAAGAATAAGAAACTTATCGTTTCCTCGATGGAATACTAACTTTGCGACATTTGGCATCTTCAAGCGAAAACATCGTAATTTAGACCAAAGTCGTCTGGCTTCCGGTAAGAAATTTGTCAGACTTAGAGAGTGTTCCTTCCATCATTATTGGGTGTTCTCATGCCTGACAAATTTAACATGCAATCTCCACCGTTCGATCGCTTAACTGAAGCACAACAAACGCGACTGCGATCGTCTCTGGACGTCGCCTACTATCGAGCTCGAGATGTTATTTTATCCTGCGGACAGAAGAACCCCCACTTACATATTCTGATCAAAGGCGCGGTAGAAGAGCGCTCCAACGATCAACAGGAAGTGTTCGCACATTATGCCAACGACGATATGTTCGATGTACGCTCGTTACTTGAAGACAAGGTACGTCATCACTACATCGCGCTTGAGGACACGCTCTCTTACCTACTGCCGAAAGAAATTTTCCTTGCCCTTTACAACGAAAATGGCCAGTTTGCAGCCTATTTCGATAACAATTTATCGAAACGGCAAGAGCTCATCGAAGCGGCCCATCAACAGCAAAACTTAGCGGAGTTTATTCTCACTAAAGTTGACCGCAGCATTTATCACCCACCGATGATCCTTGAACCAAATACACCAATTAACGAGGTAACACGTTCCTTAAAAGAAAATGGGATTGACGCTGCATTGGTTCAACTCCATGGCGATGATCCACGATTGGAAAAATGGCCATCAGCCCACCCGTACGCAATAGTGACTCGTACTAATATGCTGCATTCTGTGATGATAGATGGTTGCGCGCTCGACACACCAGTGGGTGAGATCGCGAGCTTTCCTGTTTATCACGTTGATGATGGAGACTTTCTATTCAACGCCATGATCACAATGACCAGAAACAGAATGAAACGCCTCATGGTATGTGAAGGCAACAGAGCCGTTGGCATGCTGGATATGACCCAAATTCTTAGCGCGTTCTCAACCCACTCTCACGTGTTAACGCTCAGTATTGCTCGAGCAAGCAGCGTGGCAGAGCTCGCTTTGGCCTCAAACCGCCAACGTCAATTGGTCGAGAGCTTATTGAAAAACGGCATCCGCACTCGCTTCATCATGGAGCTTATCTCAGCCGTAAACGAACAAATTATAGAGAAAGCGTTCGAGTTAGTGATACCACCAGCCTTGCACGACCATTGTTGCTTGATCGTACTCGGCTCTGAAGGCCGAGGAGAGCAAATTCTCAAAACCGATCAAGACAATGCCCTGATTATTCAAGATGGTCTGGAATGGCCTCATTGCGAACAAGTGATGCAATCCTTCACACACACCCTACAACAGCTCGGTTATCCACTTTGCCCTGGTAAAGTGATGGTTAACAACCCGAAATGGGTCAAAACACAGCAAGAATGGATAAGTACCCTAAACCACTGGATAGCTAAAGCCGAACCACAACAAATCATGGACTTAGCCATTTTCAGTGACGCCCATGCTGTTGCTGGGAATTGCGAGCTGCTGGCTCCAATTGCGGCGCATCTTCGTGACACAATGAAAGATCGCATGTTGATATTGTCTGACTTTACTCGCCCTGCCTTGCAGTTTTCTGTGCCCCTAACTCTGTTTGGCAACGTAAAAAGTGCTAAAGACGGATTGGACATTAAACGCGGCGGTATTTTCCCAATTGTACACGGCATTCGCACCTTGTCTTTGGAATATGCCATTGAAGAGAAGAACACGTTTGAGCGCATTGAAGCTCTGAGAAATAAGCGCATCTTAGAATCCGAAACGGCAGATAATCTCAACGAAGCACTGAAATTGTTCTTTAAACTTCGCCTTAATCAGCAACTCAAAAAGCAAGAAGCGTTGAATAACATTGATATTAAACAACTGGATAGAACTGAGCGTGATTTGCTTCGCCACAGCTTACATGTGGTGAAGAAATTTAAGCAATTTTTAGGCTTCCATTATCAAATTCGTGATTAACCCTGATTTTCATAAATCACAGAGGCGTAAGCAATGAACTGGTTACAACGCAAATACTGGTACTACAAATTGAAAGGCTCGCCTTATCAGTCGCTGTTTTGCATGCCAGATAAAACAGAATACGTCTCTCTTGACTGCGAAACCACCAGCCTTGACCCAAATCGCGCCGAGCTGGTGACTATTGCAGCCACCAAGATCATCGACAACCGCATCATCACCAGTCAACCATTTGAAGTCCGCTTACGCGCGCCGCAATCGCTCGACTCAGGCTCGGTCAAGATCCATCGAATTCGCCACCAAGACTTAGTCGATGGCATCAGTGAAAAAGAGGCGCTGCTCGAGCTGCTCGACTTTATCGGCAACCGACCACTTGTGGGCTATCACATTCGTTACGATAAAAAGATCTTAGACCTTGCTTGTCTGCGGCAACTTGGCTTCCCACTTCCTAACCCACTGATCGAAGTCAGTCAGATTTACCACGATAAGTTGGAACGACATTTGCCGAATGCCTATTTCGACTTAAGTCTGGATGCCATTTGTAAACACCTCGAACTTCCTATCCAAGACAAACACGACGCCTTGCAAGACGCGATTTCTGCCGCTTTGGTCTTTGTCCGCTTAACGAAAGGCGATTTACCCAACCTAACCGCACCGTATACATAAAAATCAGTTGACCTAGCTCCCAGAAATGCTTTTGTTTCAGCGATTTCCCAGCGCTTCCATCACTCTCATCCTAAAGTCTAATTGTGGAAATACGCGCGGTGACTGACAGTTATAAGCACAACGTCGTCATTACCACGACCAAGTTATTTAGAACCAAAAAACAGCCCTACAAAAATATATTCAAAACCTTATCTAGATTGGTGTAAGGCCGAGAAATAAGGCACAAGGAGAGAAGCCATGAGCGAAGCCCACGTTTATCCGGTAAAAGAAAATATTAAAACTCATACACACGCGGATAATGATACTTACTTAGCCATGTATCAGCAGTCGGTAACCGATCCAGAGGGCTTCTGGAACGAACACGGCAAAATCGTTGATTGGATCAAACCTTTCACCAAAGTAAAAAGCACTTCTTTCGACACTGGCCATGTTGATATTCGCTGGTTTGAAGATGGCACACTGAACGTCTCGGCTAACTGTATTGACCGTCATCTTGCAGAACACGGGGACGACGTCGCCATCATTTGGGAAGGCGATGATCCAGCCGACGACAAAACACTCACTTTCAACGAACTGCACAAAGAAGTGTGTAAATTCTCCAACGCATTGAAAGAGCAAGGCGTACGCAAGGGAGACGTGGTGTGTCTATACATGCCAATGGTGCCAGAAGCCGCTGTGGCTATGCTCGCTTGTACCCGTATTGGTGCGGTTCACACCGTAGTATTTGGCGGTTTCTCACCAGAAGCACTATCCGGCCGTATCATCGACTCTGACGCTAAAGTCGTGATCACCGCAGACGAAGGCGTACGTGGCGGACGCGCTGTTCCACTGAAAAAGAACGTGGATGAAGCACTAACCAACCCAGACGTAAAAACCATCAATAAAGTCGTCGTGCTTAAACGTACAGGTGGTGATGTTGAATGGCATGAACACCGTGATGTTTGGTGGCACGAAGCAACAGCCAACGTTTCTGACGTTTGCCCACCAGAAGAGATGAAAGCCGAAGACCCGCTGTTCATCCTCTACACATCTGGCTCGACAGGTAAACCTAAAGGCGTACTACATACTACAGGCGGTTACCTCGTCTACGCGGCAATGACCTTTAAATATGTCTTCGATTATCAACCAGGTGAAACCTTCTGGTGTACCGCGGATGTGGGCTGGATTACAGGCCATACTTACCTAATTTATGGTCCACTAGCGAACGGGGCCAAAACCATTCTGTTTGAAGGTGTTCCAAACTACCCAAGCACGGCTCGGATGAGTGAAGTGGTTGATAAGCACCAAGTGAACATTCTCTACACTGCGCCAACCGCTATTCGTGCACTAATGGCAAAAGGTAACGAAGCGGTAGCAGGGACATCTCGTTCAAGCTTACGTGTGATGGGTTCAGTAGGTGAGCCTATCAACCCTGAAGCGTGGGAGTGGTACTACAAAACGATTGGTAACGAGAGCTCGCCTATCGTTGATACTTGGTGGCAAACAGAGACCGGCGGTATCTTAATTGCACCACTACCAGGTGCAACAGATTTAAAACCAGGCTCAGCAACTCGACCATTCTTCGGAGTCCAACCTGCACTGGTTGATAACATGGGCAACATCATTGAAGAAACCGCAGCAGAAGGTAACTTGGTGATCCTTGATTCATGGCCAGGTCAGATGCGTACTGTTTATGGCGACCACGAGCGCTTTGAACAGACCTACTTCTCAACCTTCAAGGGAATGTACTTTACTAGTGATGGGGCTCGTCGTGACGAAGACGGTTACTACTGGATCACGGGCCGTGTTGATGACGTACTAAACGTGTCGGGTCACCGCATGGGTACCGCTGAAATAGAATCGGCTCTTGTCGCACATCATAAAATTGCTGAGGCCGCTATTGTGGGCATTCCGCATGATATCAAAGGCCAAGCTATCTACGCTTACATTACCTTGAACGATGGTGAATTCCCGTCAGCAGAGCTACACAAAGAAGTGAAAGATTGGGTGCGTAAAGAGATTGGTCCAATTGCAACACCAGATGTACTGCACTGGACGGATTCCTTACCGAAGACTCGTTCTGGTAAGATCATGCGTCGAATCCTGCGTAAAATTGCAACGGGTGATACCAGCAACCTCGGAGACACATCAACGCTTGCCGATCCGAGCGTTGTAGATAAACTTATCGCAGAGAAAGCAGAATTGGCATAAATTCAACCAACTGTTTTAAAAGCACTTTAAAAACCGCCATCACTCATGGCGGTTTTTTGCTTTAGTGCACAAATTGGCCACACAAAAAATATGGCAATTATGTTGTTTTTGTTAACTTGGTTACAGAAACGAGAGTGGCTATTAGGAGATTAGACCAGTAAATTGCTGCTAATTGCTATGAATTAGCTATAATCTTGGTCGATTTTTTAAAATTTGCTCGGTTTTAACAAAAAAATCGTGCTGAACTATCGTATATTTGGGAATATAAACGTTCCACTCACGATAAGGGAAGATAGCAACACAATGTCTGCAAAGTCACGGATTCTTGTTCTAAACGGACCAAATCTTAATCTATTGGGTCTACGCGAACCGACACACTATGGTCACAGTACCTTAGCTCAAGTTGTGGATACTCTTACAGAGCAAGCCCATAACGCTGGGGTAGAACTGGAACACCTACAATCAAATCGTGAGTACGAACTGATTGAAGCCATTCACGCTGCCTATGGCAAGATTGACTTCATCATCATCAATCCAGCGGCTTTCACTCATACTAGTGTGGCGCTGCGAGATGCATTACTTGGCGTCGCCATCCCATTTATTGAGGTGCACTTATCAAATGTGCACGCACGTGAACCATTCCGTCATCACTCTTATCTGTCAGATAAAGCAGAGGGTGTGATTTGCGGTTTAGGCGCACAAGGTTATGAATTTGCTCTGTCTGCAGCGATCAATAAGCTACAGGCAAAGTAACCCTAACACTCTGCAACCCTACGAGGGTTGTCTTAATCACAAGATAAAAGAGAAAGAAAAGATGGATATTCGTAAAATCAAGAAGCTAATTGAGTTAGTTGAAGAGTCTGGCATTGCTGAGCTAGAGATCTCTGAAGGTGAAGAGTCAGTGCGCATCAGCCGTCATGGCACTGCAGCCCCTCAAGCACCAATTCACTACGCAGCAGCTCCAGCGGCGGCACCTGCTCCAGTAGCAGCGGCACCAGTAGCGGAAGCGCCAGCAGCAGAAGCTCCAGCAGCAACACCTGCAGGTCACCAAGTTCTTTCTCCAATGGTTGGTACTTTCTACCGCTCTCCAAGCCCAGACTCTAAAGCATTCGTAGAAGTGGGTCAGAAAGTAAATGCTGGCGATACTCTATGTATTGTTGAAGCAATGAAAATGATGAACCAAATCGAAGCGGACAAATCTGGCGTTGTTACAGCAATCCTAGCTGAAGACGGCCAACCAGTTGAATTCGACCAACCTCTTGTTGTAATCGAATAAGCGGGGCTTGCCTTATGCTAGACAAAGTAGTCATCGCGAACCGAGGTGAAATTGCACTTCGTATTCTTCGCGCTTGTAAAGAATTAGGTATTAAGACCGTCGCTGTTCACTCGACAGCTGACCGCGATCTTAAGCACGTACTACTCGCAGACGAAACCGTATGTATCGGCCCTGCTCGTGGTATCGACAGCTACCTAAACATTCCACGCATCATTTCTGCAGCAGAAGTGACTGGTGCTGTGGCTATCCACCCAGGTTACGGCTTCCTGTCTGAGAACGCAGACTTCGCAGAGCAAGTTGAGCGCAGTGGTTTCATCTTCGTTGGTCCAAAGGCAGACACTATCCGCCTAATGGGCGATAAAGTATCTGCTATCAATGCAATGAAGAAAGCAGGCGTTCCTTGTGTACCGGGTTCTGACGGCCCTCTAGACAATGACGAAGAGAAAAACAAAGCATTTGCTAAGCGCATTGGTTACCCAGTAATCATCAAAGCATCTGGCGGCGGCGGCGGTCGTGGTATGCGTGTTGTTCGCGCAGAGAAAGACCTTATCCAAGCTATTGCAATGACACGTGCTGAAGCAAAAGCGGCGTTCAACAATGACATGGTTTACATGGAGAAATTCCTAGAAAACCCTCGTCACGTTGAAGTTCAGGTTATTGCTGACGGTCAAGGCGGCGCAATCCACCTTGGTGAGCGTGACTGTTCAATGCAACGTCGTCACCAAAAAGTAGTGGAAGAAGCTCCAGCACCTGGTATCACCGAAGAAATGCGTAAGTACATCGGTGAACGCTGTACTCGTGCATGTATCGAGATCGGTTACCGCGGCGCAGGTACGTTTGAATTCCTATACGAGAACGGTGAGTTCTACTTCATCGAAATGAACACTCGTATTCAGGTAGAGCACCCAGTAACAGAGATGGTTACTGGCATCGACCTAATCAAAGAACAGCTTCGCGTTGCAGCGGGTCAGCCTCTGTCATTCACTCAAGATGATATTAAGATCCGTGGCCATGCGATTGAGTGTCGTATCAACGCAGAAGACCCTGAGCGCTTCCTACCATCTCCGGGTAAGATCGAGCGTTTCCACGCTCCTGGCGGTATGGGTGTACGTTGGGAATCTCATATCTACACAGGCTACACAGTACCACCTCATTACGATTCAATGATTGGTAAACTGATCACTTACGGTGAGAACCGTGATGTAGCGATTGCACGTATGAAGAACGCACTGGGTGAGATGATCATCGAAGGCATCAAAACTAACGTACCACTGCAATTCTCCATTATGAATGACGAAAACTTCCAACACGGTGGTGCAAACATCCACTACTTAGAGAAGAAGCTTGGCTTACAATAAACCTAAGCAAACGTCTTAAAAAATGCCCACTCCCGTGGGCATTTTTGTTTTATATGTACGCAAAGGGCTCAACATATAAATCGGCTTATTTGGGTATATACTCAAACAAATCGTAGAGTTCTGGTAAACTCTGCGCCACTTCATTCACTTTAAGAGCAAAAACCAATGCCTTGGATTCAAATCAAACTCAACGCGACCAATGAAAACGCTGAGCAAATCGGCGATATGCTAATGGAAGAGACTGGCGCGCTGTCTGTTACATTCTTAGACGCGCAGGATACACCTGTATTCGAACCTCTACCTGGCGAAACTCGCTTATGGGGCGATACTGATATTCTGGCACTGTATGATGCAGAAGCAGACACTAACTTCATCATCGACCAAATTAAAGCGAGCAATATGCTGGCTGACAATTTTGCTTACAAAGTAGAACAGCTTGAAGATAAAGACTGGGAACGCGAATGGATGGAAAACTTCCACCCAATGAAATTTGGTGAACGCCTATGGATTTGCCCAAGCTGGCGCGACATTCCAGATCCTGACGCTGTTAATGTTATGTTGGATCCAGGCCTTGCATTCGGTACGGGTACTCACCCTACAACAGCACTTTGTCTTGAGTGGCTAGAAAGCATGGACTTAAGCGGTAAGACCGTTATCGACTTCGGTTGTGGCTCAGGTATTCTTGCGATCGCAGCGATCAAACTGGGCGCTGAAAAAGTGATAGGGATCGACATTGATCCTCAAGCCCTGCTTGCTTCAAAAGACAATGCTGAGCGTAATGGCGTTGCAGACAAACTAGAAGTTTACTTACCGCAAAATCAACCAGAAGGTCTCGTCGCTGACGTCGTTGTGGCCAACATCCTTGCGGGACCTTTACGTGAACTTGCACCTATCATCAAAGGACTAGTTAAGCCAAATGGCGACCTCGCTATGTCCGGCGTATTAGACACTCAAGCTGAAGATGTTGCGAACTATTACCGTGACGAGCTTCACATTGACCCGATTGTTGAGCAAAGTGAATGGTGTCGCATCTCTGGTCGTAAGCAAGGCTAGACAAGGTTTTCAGAGCTAATTGTTTGAAATTCATACAATTTACAAAAACAATTTGTAAATGCTCAAATATTAGTCTTTTCACGCAGTGAAAAAATGCGTAAAATGCGCGCCCTTGCTGGTACAGAACTGTGATGACGTTTTGAAAATCGGAAACTATCAACTTAAGAACAATCTAATCGTAGCCCCTATGGCTGGTGTAACGGATAGACCGTTTCGCGAGTTGTGTCTTCGCTATGGTGCGGGAATGGCCGTCAGTGAAATGATGTCTGCTAACCCAAAACTATGGGGAACGTCAAAGTCGAAACAGCGCATGGTACACGAGGGCGAATCGGGCATTCGCTCTGTACAGATTGCGGGTTCCGATCCACAGCTTATGGCGGACGCAGCTCAATTCAGTGTTGAGAACGGTGCACAAATCATCGACATCAACATGGGCTGCCCGGCAAAAAAAGTGAATAAGAAGCTAGCGGGCTCTGCTCTGCTTCAATACCCAAACATTATCGAAGAGATTTTGAAAGCGGTCGTGAATGCAGTGGACGTTCCTGTAACGTTAAAGACTCGAACTGGCTGGGATACAGACAACAAGAACTGTGTCCAGATCGCTAAATTAGCCGAAAACTGCGGCATACAAGCTCTTGCTCTGCATGGCAGAACGAAAGCATGTATGTACAAAGGTGAGGCCGAATATGACAGCATTAAAGCGGTAAAAGAGGCGATTTCAATTCCGGTTATCGCGAACGGTGATATCGATAGCCCGGAGAAAGCCAAATTTGTACTGGAGTACACCGGTGCGGACGCTTTAATGATTGGACGCCCTGCCCAGGGTCGTCCTTGGATTTTCCAGGAAATCCATCACTATTTGGAAAACGGCACCACAATGGAGGAACTTCCAACTGAGGAAGTGAAAACCATTATGCTTGGTCATGTAAATGCTCTGCATGAGTTTTATGGGGAGTTCTTAGGTCCACGTATCGCGCGCAAGCACGTTGGGTGGTACCTGAAAGAGCATGAACAGGCAAGTGAGTTTCGCCGTACCTTCAACGCTATCGACGCAGCTCCGCTGCAAATTGAGGCGTTAGAAGGTTATTTTGATAACGTTGCATCATAATTAAGAGAAGAGCTAGACCGAATATGTTCGAACAAAATCTGACTTCAGAAGCATTAACAGTAACTACAGTAACGTCACAAGACCAGATTACTCAGAAGCCTTTACGTGACTCTGTTAAAGCGTCTCTTAAAAACTACCTTGCTCAACTAAACGGCCAGGAAGTAACAGAACTATACGAATTAGTTCTAGCTGAAGTTGAACAGCCACTACTAGATACTATCATGCAGTACACTCGCGGTAACCAAACTCGCGCAGCAACTATGATGGGTATCAACCGCGGTACTCTTCGCAAGAAACTTAAGAAATACGGCATGAACTAAGACCGTTTTTCAAAAAGTATTTGGAACAAGCCGTTACCTTTTTAGGTAACGGCTTTTCTTTATCTACTAAAACACTACGAATAACGCTCACTTTGTTCAGTATTACCAACTGGCTTTAAGATAACTACTGCTGAGCCAAACAATAGCAAAGCCACGAAAGCGACCCATTCATTGCCTACAGAATACGCGAAGCCCGCCAAGGCAGACCAAATCGCGACACCAAAGTGCATCATACTCATTCCAAAAGACATTAACACACCTCGATATTCATCAGATAAGCTTGCGATATGTGCTTGTAATGCCGGAGAACCAACCCCTCCAGCAAGAGACCAGAGCACTAGAGCTGGAAGATAAGCGGTAACCGTACTCATCTCACTTGAGAACACCCATGCACTGCAAGGTATGCACACCATTAAAGCCACTCGCATAACAGCTCGAGAGCTACCAAGCCAACGGCAAGCTCTCCCCACGCACATATTTCCAACCACACCCACGATCCCTAGAGCAGCATAAATAGCGCCCACCCAACCGAGCGCCAACTCGCTGGTATCTCGAATATGAAGGCCTATCAGGTTAAATACACCAATACCTCCCCCTAGGCCTAAACACATCGCTAGAATCGCCCTCAACGCGCATGGAAGATGAATGACGTCTGTGATAGGTGGCAGAGTATCTGACTTCTTGGACTCATTATGCTTGTTGTTCATGGACACTACGCTCATGGCACCGACAAAGAGAGCCGCCACGCCCAAAATAATAAAAGCGGCACGCCATGATAAAAGCTGGGTCAACAATGCTCCGATCGCCGGGCTAGTTATCATACCTAGCGTTAATCCCGCCTGAACCATCACAATTTGACGCATCGCTCTATTACCCTTCGCGTCTCCCGCTAACGCGAATGCAATTGGTAACATGCCTGCACTTGCAATACCAGTGATCACTCGAGTTGCAATAGCAAGTTCAAAATCATGAACTATGCCCGTCGTAATAGACGCAACCCCAAATACAAAGCAAGCAGGCACCATGATACGAATACGCCCAACTCGGTCTGATAAACGGCCCAAGTAAGGAGCGCAAATTGCTATGGCTAAACTATATGCCGTAATAAATAAGGTAACCTGACTCGGTTGAACACTTAAATCATTTCCGATGGGTTCAAGAATAGATCCAAGCATCAACTCATCAGCACCAACAAGAAAAGCAACGAGAAATAGGATCATGGACTGCATCATAGCTCCACCTCCTGTTCTGTTTTCGATTCAGCACAAGTGAGCAACGAAATATCTAAAACTCTATCAGGCCAAGATTGCAAAAATGCCTTCTCATGAGATACCACAATCACGCTACCGGAAAAGCGCTGGAGAGCCTCTTTAAGCGCATTTTTGCTGCTGCTATCCAAATGTGTTGTTGGTTCGTCCAACAGCAAAACATTGCATTTCTGAACCGATAAACAACACAGTTTCACCCGAGTTTGCTCACCACCGCTCAATGTATCTAAGTGGCGCTGCGTCTTATCCCCCGTGATCCCAAAGCGAGCTAATAGCTTGCGTGACTCTTTGCTTGAGATTGTTGGCGCACAAGAGCACAGCTCCTGTTCAGGCGTGTTCTGAGGATGGCGCCAAGACAAATCTTGAGAAAAATAACCAATCATTGCACCTTTTGCCAATACCACCTCACCAGAGAGTGGCTCGATCTTCCCCATCAGGGTTTTAAGTAAGGTCGACTTACCCACGCCGTTAAAGCCAGCAACAACCAACTTTTCCCCGCGCGCTAACGTGATATCAAATACTGGAAGCAGAGGCTGCTGATAACCGATCATCAACGCTTTTGCCTCAACCACATTCGGTTGCCCAATGGGCTGGTAAGCAAAGTCAAACATCGATACTTTCTCTACATTATTCAGTTGAATACGTTCGATTTTATCCAGTTTTTTCTTACGCCCTTTAGCAAGACTCGCGTTAACTCCAGCGCCATTTTTGGCAATAAATTGCTCTAACTTTCGAATTTCATTTTGCTGAGCCTTATATTGCTTTTCTATCAAAGCACCATCGTGATGCTTTTGCTGCATTGCTTTGACATAAGTGCCGCTGTATTTTCGAACCGTTTGATAATCAATATCACAAATACTGGTCGCTACTTGATTAAGGAAATCAACATCATGAGAAACCAGTAAAACGGTGCCAATGTAATCATTGAGAAACGTGACTAGCCATTCAATGTGCGGAGCATCAAGATAGTTTGTCGGCTCATCAAGAATTAACACATCGGGGTTGCGAAGTAACAACCTGCCTAAAAGGACTTTGTGTCTTTGACCGCCACTTAGCGAGACAAGCGGTGTATCTAAGCCAAATTGATAAATGCCAAGACCTACAGCAACTTGTTCAATTTTGGTATTAATTGCATAGAAGTTTTCATCTTCTAAATATGCCTGTAGCCGAGCGACTTGGCTTAAAAGAGATGTAGAGTGAGACTCGGTCATCGCATGATACAAAGTCCAAAGCTTTTGCTCTGCAGCGTATAAACTCTCAAAAGAGCCCTTTAAACACTCATGAACTGTCAGCACATTATCGATCTTAAAATGTTGTTCTAAATACCCTACCTCAAGGCTTGGTAACCATTCAATGCGGCCCTTATCTGCAGATAATTCACCGAAAAGCAGTTTCAATAAGGTGCTTTTTCCAACACCATTCGCTCCGGTGATACCTACTTTCTCTCCCACGTTAATACGAAAGGTCACGTTGTTGTATAATGTCTT
This sequence comes from Vibrio sp. Vb0667, assembly GCF_033391095.1. Taxonomy (NCBI): domain Bacteria; kingdom Pseudomonadati; phylum Pseudomonadota; class Gammaproteobacteria; order Vibrionales; family Vibrionaceae; genus Vibrio; species Vibrio sp. Vb0667. The sequence goes on from NZ_JAWPOL010000022.1 coordinate 65,486, forward strand.
ATCGGCTATCTGATAAGACAAATTTTTAACTTGTAAAATACTCATGTTTTCAACCAAATAAAAAAGGGCCGGTGATCAATACCGGCCCTTATTTCAATACTGGGAAATGCTTTGTAGCTGCTTAACAGATACAAAAAGGCCGATGATGAAATATCACCGGCCATCTCTTCTCTTTTATCAGGTGTACAAGCACCTGCGTATAACTTCAGCGAAGCTACCCACACATAAAACACCTGATGAAGATTAATTTAAGACTCCGAGCAACACTTCATCGCGTTTTTTGCACGGAGTTCAGCCTTCTTACAAAGCTTTTAAACAAGAGATATAACATGATTTACTGTCGAAAAAATATTCGATGTGAAGCGTACACCTTTAGAATAAAAAGTACCAGATAATTATTAAAAACTATCGTGACTTAGACGAAGATCCACTGAAAGAAGACCTTTCCTCAGTCAATGTGCTAGGTGAACGACTTACTCAGCAAACACAGCTATGAAAGCACCTATACCGCTCACGTTATACGTACGTAGTGGTGGCTTTGAAGGTTGGAGAGGGTTAGAGGGAAGAAGTAGCGAATATACTTTAAGACACTGGCTTAAATAGATCGACAAAACAAAATCCATGTTTGGAAAGTTTTAAATGCGCTGAGTTTATATTAATAAGCGCCTATGGCTAAATCAAAACATCTAAAGCAGAGAAATCTCCCCCGAAAATAACATAACCTATTGAATAAATTTTCCAGGTAATAATAAAGGAAGCTTTGGTAAGTTAAGCACAGGGGCTCAAAACTAGCGCTCGAGACTGCAGAAACCACACAAAACTGCGTTCCACTTCACTCATAACAGGGCTTAGAAAGCATCGCCAGAGGGAAGCCGGCCTCTCGATGCAAGGTTTCAATATGAAAGTGGGTTTAAGGTAAGTCGGGGAACCAAAACGAAAAAAGCCTCAGTCTTTCGACTGAGGCTTAATATAAGTGGCGGAGTGGACGGGACTCGAACCCGCGACCCCCGGCGTGACAGGCCGGTATTCTAACCAACTGAACTACCACTCCGCAGTGGTATCACTCGCTTTAATAAGCAAGCGTCCGCTTTTGTCTTCACTTTTCGAAAAAGTGAAAATAAAACTAAAGCCTGGCGATGTTCTACTCTCACATGGGGAAGCCCCACACTACCATCGACGCTATTTCGTTTCACTTCTGAGTTCGGCATGGAAATCAGGTGGGTCCAAAACGCTATGGTCGCCAAGCAAATTCTT
>NZ_JAWPOL010000230.1:0-1259 GCF_033391095.1 Vibrio sp. Vb0667
TACGTTGCTCAGTTAAAACAAGGCAAACAAGTTGCAGCCTTTAAAGGCGCAGAAGACATGTGGCTAAGCGGTTCTAGCATCGCGAGTGAGTGTGACCCGTTATTTAATGCTTGGGATAAAGCGGGTGGACGTACAGACGATTTGGTTCTGCAACGCATGTTGTTGGCGTTTGATGCTCGTAACGGTAGTTTGATGGCTTATTTGCAAAAGCTGCCAAGCTCTGCAAAAGCGAAACAACAAGCGCAAGAAATGAAAGCGTTGTTTGATAAACCTGCGACGGTGGCTGAGTTTGCTAAGAAAAAGCCAGCCAATGACTTTTATCGTGCTCAGAGTGAATATGCGTTAGAAAAGCTAGCTCGCATGGATGTCAATCAAGCTCAAAAAGCGTATGCGCAAGTCGTGAAAGGACAAAAATTCTCAGCAGAAAAAGCCCAAGCACTTGCGGACTACATTGCGATTCGTCTGATTCGTACTGAATCCGATTCACTAGCCAAATGGCGAGATGATAAGACGAAAACCAGTAAAAATGTCGCTTTGATCGAAAATCGTATCCGTCTAGCAATTCAAAATGCAGATTGGAAAGGTGTTCAACAGTGGATTGCCGTACTCAACAAAGATGAGCAAGCCTCGCTTCGCTGGCAATATTGGTTAGGTCGAAGTGAGATTGCGCTGGGTGATGATATTGCTGGCAAACAGCGATTGGCGACCTTAGTTGGTCAGCGCAATTTCTACAGCGTGGCTGCGGCGAATGCGATTGGTCAGTCAATCAAATATCCATCTCATCGTATTAAGCTCGATACTAAGGTTATTCACCCGTATCAAAACTCTCTCACTCGTATTGAAGAGTTGATTGCGACAGATAAAATTGCGGCAGCGAAAAGTGAGTGGGCGCATTTGCTGAGTCGCGTAGGTAAAGATGAAAAGGCGATGTTGGCGGCGTATGCCTCATCCAAGAATTGGCATCACCTAACCGTCACAGCCAGTATCCAAGCGCAAATGTGGGACAACATTGAACTGCGATTCCCAATTGCGCACCGCTGGTGGTTCAACTTTTATGCGAAGAAGCATGACATCGACCCGATTACGATGATGTCGTTAGCCAGACAAGAAAGTGCATTGGATTCAGAGGCGCGTTCTCCGGTTGGGGCTCGTGGTATCATGCAAATCATGCCAGCGACTGCGAAGTACACGGCACGTAAATACAAGCTGACTTATCAAGGTAGCGATGATTTATACAACGTCGGCAAAAACATCGAGAT
>NZ_JAWPOL010000231.1:0-1258 GCF_033391095.1 Vibrio sp. Vb0667
AACCCAACATTGAAACCTTTGAATAAACACACACTAATCAGCTTCATACTGCCGAAATGTCCTGTTTTACAAAACGGTTGCATTACGGAACCTTGATTAATTCCCAGCACAAATAAAAGTCACCGATGTTGTGACTGACTATCTGTATTTGTCTTTTACGTAGCGACAAATGCGGAGGTTTACCTATATCTCCTGTAATTAAATTCAAACGAAAATAAATACAGGTTCGAGAATTATTACAATTCAAGGGATTAAGTAGTATGAGCACTGCCTTTGAAGTCGATAACACTATCGCAAACATTTTTTCTTCTCAGGTTCCTTTAGTTGAGGGAACGTATGACTTAACGCCGGATCAAGTTCTATTAGAACAGGCGGAGCATGAATCTGAGGTTCGTTCTTATCCACGTCGTCTACCGATTGCGATTAAGCAAGCATATGGCTGTTTGGTAGAAGATACTCGTGGTCAAGTCTTCCTAGATTGTCTAGCTGGTGCTGGTACTTTAGCGTTGGGTTACAACCATCCTGAAATTAACCAAGCGTTAAAAGAGCAGTTAGACTCTGGTCTGCCTTATCAAACTCTTGATATTGCCACTTCTGCTAAAACTCACTTTATTAAGTCTGTTAAGTCTTTTCTTCCTCAAGAGCTGGGCGATAACTGTGTTATTCAGTTCTGTGGACCATCGGGTGCTGATGCGGTTGAAGCTGCGATCAAGCTAGCGAAACAAACGACAGGTCGTAATACCATGTTTGCTTTCCGTGGGGCATACCACGGTATGACAAACGGTACGATGGGCATGATGGGTAATTTAGGAACAAAAGCGCGTCGTACTGGCTTAATGTCAGATGTGCACTTTATGCCTTTCCCATACAACCTACGCTGTCCATTTGGTCTTGGCGGTGACGAAGGTGCGAAAGCAAGTATTCGTTATATCGAGCGTTTATTGAACGATGATGAAGCGGGTATCATGAAGCCTGCTGCGATCATCGTAGAGCCAGTTCAAGGTGAGGGCGGTGTAATTCCTGCTCCAGCATTCTGGTTGCGCGAACTACGTCGTATTTGTGATGAGCACGGTATCCTGTTGATTTTTGATGAAATCCAGTGTGGTGTGGGTAAATCTGGTTACAACTTCGCTTTCGAAGAAGCGGGTATCGTGCCTGATGTATTGTGTCTTTCTAAAGCGATTGGCGGCGGCTTGCCAATGTCACTGCTTGTGATCAATAAGCAACACGATACGTGGAAGCCAGGCGAGCACACGGG
>NZ_JAWPOL010000232.1:0-1257 GCF_033391095.1 Vibrio sp. Vb0667
TGCAAGTTTGGTCTGGAAAAGATTGGGTACTGTTCTCGCCAAATTCAGAGCAGAAAGCCGTAAAACCTAACCTTCTTGTTTGGGATGAATCGAACGTTTCGTTACTTGACCTTGTGGGAGGCAAGAACAGCCAAGTTCATTTCTCCATGATCAAACAAGAAGTGACACCTCAACAAGCGACAAACAACAAGGTTGAGGCCGATGGCCTGCTTAACTTATCAATCCACAGCTTGCCTCTAGAAGAGCAAGCGATGTTCAAGACCATCATGCTGATCCCAATTGGCGCATTGATCGTTGTGTTCCTGCGCGTGATTATTGGTCTTAAAACCTCTGGTACGTTCATGCCAGTACTGATTGCGGTTGCGTTCGTTCAAACGCAGCTTGTGACTGGTATTGTTGGCTTCCTATTAATTGTTGGTACAGGCTTGATCATCCGAAGTTACTTATCGCGGCTCAACTTACTTCTGGTAGCAAGGATATCCGCGGTTATTATCACGGTTATTATGATCATCTCGGTGTTTACCGTTGTAGCATTCAAGATTGGTTTGACAGAGGGTCTAACAATCACCTTCTTCCCAATGATCATCTTGTCATGGACGATCGAACGTATGTCGATTCTGTGGGAGGAAGAAGGCGCGAAAGAAGTAGCAATGCAAGGTGGTGGTTCACTACTGACTGCGGTACTGGTTTACTTGGCGATGACCAACTCGTATATCCAGCACTTAACGTTTAACTTTATCGGCCTACAGCTAATTGTTTTGGCGGGTATTCTATTACTAGGTATTTACACTGGTTACCGTCTAACAGAACTACGTCGTTTCAAACCGCTAGCGGAGGATTAAACGATGTTTGAACGTTACACTACGCCATCAAAACTTCGCCACAAAGGCATTATGGGCATGAACAAGCGTAACCATAGCTACATTGGTCGCTATAACGATCGCTCTAAATACCCATTGGTGGATGACAAGCTAAAAACCAAGATCATCGCTCAAGCTGCAGGGGCAACCGTCCCTGCCCTTATCGGCGTGATCCACAACCAAGCAGAAGTAAAAACCATCCACAACATGGTGAAAGACTGGCCGGGTTTTGTGATTAAGCCAGCTCAAGGCAGCGGTGGTAAAGGTATTCTGGTGGTGACATCGCATAAAGACGGTGTGTACACCAAACCTTCTGGTGCGACAATCAACAAAGAAGAAGTGGAACGCCACATCAGTAATGCACTGGCAGGGCTGTTCTCGCTCGGCGGTAAGAACG
>NZ_JAWPOL010000233.1:0-1256 GCF_033391095.1 Vibrio sp. Vb0667
CGCCGACACGCTGACCACTGTGAGCCAACAAACTTGCCGTTCTGTCTGCTTTTCCTCGCCAAGATGGCCCCATCTGAATCAAAGAACAGTCGGTTGTACCACCACCGATATCCACCACCAAAATCAGTTTGTCTTCGCTAAGCGTCGCTTCGTATTCTAAACCAGCGGCTACTGGCTCAAACTGAAATTCGATATTTTGAAAACCGGCACGTTTGGCAGCGCGAAGTAGAATATTTTCCGCTTGAATGTTCGCCGTTTCTCCACCACGACCATGAAAGTTGATTGGGCGACCAATCACCGCATCCGTAATGCTTTGCTGAGCATGGTTTTCTGCCTGAGCTTTGATGTTGTCCATCATGGCGCAAACCAGATCTTCAAAGAAGCTCAGCTGAACATCACGCAAGCCAGATGCACCAAGAAACGACTTTGGTGACTTCACGTAATAGATATCGCGTGGGTCTTCTAAATAGCGGTTCAACGCTGCCTGCCCAAACGCGATGTCTTCTGGCTCCAGCTCGATGCTCTCTTCTCGGTTCAAGTTGATTGCGCGGCGCAGTACCTGCTCTCCAACTTGATCAAACGGTTTGATGTCACGGTGACGAAACAGATGCTCAGACACAGACTCACGAGTCGGAGCTGCTAGGGTGGAAGGAATGAACGGGCTATCCCCTTCAAGATTTAGCAAAACAGGCTCGCCTGATTCCATTTTTGCCACTGAACAGTTTGCAGTGCCATAGTCAAAGCCAATATACATGAGTCCTCCCACTGACGAAAAAAAGGTCGGCAATGCTAACTCAATGGCACATGAATTACTACTCAAACGGTAGAGCGATTCTCGCTTATTCGCTTTCGGACGTTTCTTTTTTCATGGCAGGTAACACGACGGCTAACAATAACGCTAATAAAAGAAAAGCAGGCGTGAGTTTCAATCCTTGCCAAATTGAGTACGTGTCGTGAAACAGCCAAAAAATTCCTATCGTTAACAAGTAAGCAAAATAGCTGCTGAACACTAAACTCATGGCGACAAAACGCGTGCGATTGATGATGAGGATTCGCACTAAATATTGGCTAAGTAAACTCGCACAATGCATCGCCAATTGCCAGTTAATGATAAAAAAAGCCAGAGAAACAAATCCAGCTACCAGCATGGCGTCGTGCGTACTAACAATAAAGTAGCTGCCGAAACGGCTCATCATAACAGGATAATTGCCTTCGTAGACGATGGACCAAGAGATCGCATTCGCCACTGCAATATA
>NZ_JAWPOL010000234.1:0-1256 GCF_033391095.1 Vibrio sp. Vb0667
CCTTTTTCTCCATGGCGGTTTTAGCCGAAACTTGATCGCCGCTTTTGTCTGCATTGGGTTTGTTTTCATCCGAGGATTCGTTGTCTTTGCCGTCATCAGAAGAGGGCGCTTGTGGTGCACCACCTATGGCCACAGGGGTTGCTGCGCCTAGGTTGGTCGCTTCTGCCATTGCCGCAACGTGGCTGGCAAGCAGAATGTAGGTGCCCGCGCTCGCGGCTCTTGAGCCTGAAGGCCCAACCCAAGTCGCAATCGGTGTGGTCGAGGTTGTGATGGCGTGAATAATGTCTCTCATCGCGCTATCTAGCCCGCCAGGGGTATCCATTTTGAGAATCACTAGGCTCACGCCGTTGATTTGAGCTTGTTCAATTTCCCTAGTGAGGTAGTCACTGTTGGCTGGGCCAATTGCCCCTTTTACGGGCACAATCCAAACCGTATTTGCCAGTGTTTGGCCAGCAAATAGAAGCAGCGGTAGTAGCCATATCCATGTCCGTTTCATGCAGTCCTCCTTGTCCGGTGACAGGGACTTATTGAAAACCTTGTTTAAAGTATATACGCAGACATTTATATCGGGTTGAAACCGTGTTCGATCATCAGTGCGATGCAATACTGAGTCTTACTTGGCAAGAAGCAGAGAGATTGGGGAACAAAAAAGGCAAAGCGACAGAGGCCGCTTTGCCTTGGGAGGGGGAGCTAGATTAACAGTGGGGCAAGCCAGAAAACTGAGCGAATGCGTCTTCTCGAGTCATCGGTTTATAGAAGTAGAAACCTTGTAACTCATCTATATTCCACACTTTTAGTTTGCGGACTTGGCTGGCCGTCTCGACGCCTTCTGCGACGATGGTTAATCCCAACTCTTGCGACATATTGGCAATGTTTCGCACGAGCGTTTTGGCTCGGTCGTTGGTTTCAATTTCATCCACGTACGATTTGTCGAGTTTGACGATGTCTAGCGGGAAGTTGCACACGCTGCTGAATGATGCGTAGCCCGTACCAAAAGCGTCCAACGCCAGTTGTACGCCCAGTTGTTTGATTTCGTTGATGCAGTGGATGGATTCCGTTTCGCCGCCCATCAGCATACTTTCGGTGATTTCTAGCACCAAATGACCTGCAGAGATGTTGTGCTCTTCAATCATGGTTTGCAGGAATGAAATCAACCGTGAATGGTAGAAATGCTGCGCACTCAGGTTGACGTGCACCGTCAGTGGCGGCAAGCCTTGGCTGTGTCTCTTTGTGTTCAGTTTGCCGATAAAATCGCA
>NZ_JAWPOL010000235.1:0-1255 GCF_033391095.1 Vibrio sp. Vb0667
CAGGCAAGGCTTCGATTTTAAGAACAAGCGACTCTCGACTAAAAATCTTCAATAAAAAAGCGAGCACTCTGCTCGCTTTTTATCTTCTGAACTATTTATAGACGCGCTTTGTTATTGAATAACGGGCACTTCTTCACTGTATAAAGGTTCACCTTGCATGATACTGATTTCAACACGACGGTTAAGTGCGCGGTTTTCATCAGAATCATTCGGCACCAAAGGCTCGGTATCCGCCATACCTCGCACACGAAGACGCTGATGCGAGAAACCTCTGACCTTTTCCATCTCTTGAGCGACCGACACCGCACGCTGCGATGACAAGTCCCAATTCGAGCGATACAGCTCAGAATCCAAACGCTGATTGTCCGTGTGACCAGAGATTCGGACAATACCTGGCACATCTTTCACTAGCTCAGCAATCTGTCGCACTAATGGTCTGAACTTCGGTTGCAGGAATGCAGAACCTTCTGGGAATGCGCCTTTCTCTCGCATTCGTATAACGATTTGCTGACCGAGGTTCTCCACTTCAATCGCACCTTGTTCGATTTCACGTTCGAGCGCCTTCTTGATGCTCTCCATCAAGGTTTCCATCTCTTGTGACATCTCTTCAGACTGCTGCTGTTGCATGTCTGACTCTGCGGACTGATTGCTTTGCGTCGAGGTTTCCGGTGATTGACCGCCCGTCAGCTTGCCTTCATCACGCTTAGTACCACCAGCTCGGTCAGACTCACCTTCGTGGAATTCTAGCGTCTGCTGAGTGATATCCATGGTTTGTTGCATGATGACATCAATCGGTGTCGGCTCAGGACGGCCTGGTCTAAATTCTTGTGCGATGATGCTGGTGCCTTTAGGAATGTCTTTCACTTCCAGTTGGTTTTGCACACCAAATGCAAATTTCATCGAACCAGCAATCTGTTTGAACTTCAAAACATCCATTTCAGAGAATGAAAGCAGCAGTACGAAGAAGCACATCAACAGCGACATCAAGTCCGCGAATGTCCCCATCCACAACGGGAGACCGGGTGGCGGACAATCGCATTTGTTATCTTCATCATCCATCACAAATCTCCGCGATTACTCATCAATCTCAAGAGCACGTTTACCCTCGTTGAGGTAGTTCTTCAGGTAGCTGTCGATAACTCGCGGGTTTTGACCATCTTGAATGGCAAGTACGCCGTCCATGATCAAACGGCGGTTAAGCGTTTCTTGATCTCGGCGTAAAGAAAGCTTATCGGCAATTGGGAAGAACAGCATG
>NZ_JAWPOL010000236.1:0-1252 GCF_033391095.1 Vibrio sp. Vb0667
GGGATCAAAGTTTGTACTCATTTGATTGTTGGATTACCGAAAGAAACCCGCGACGATAATATTGAAACGCTGCAAAAAGTGTTGGCCGTGGGCACTGATGGCATCAAGTTACATGGCCTGCATATTGTGGAAGGCAGTACGATGGCGAAAGCTTGGAGAGCTGGCAGATTAGAAGCTCCTGAATTGGAAGAATATGTTGCGATTGCCAGTGAAATGATTCGTATGACGCCCGCTGATGTTGTGTTTCATCGTGTCTCTTCCGCAGCTCGTCGTCCAACGTTGTTGTCCCCGCTTTGGTGTGAAAACCGTTGGTTAGCCATGACTGAAATTGGTCGCGCATTAAATAAAGATGGCGCTCAAGGCAGCTTAATAGGAAAACCTTTTATCTACACGAAGCCGGAATTAAAAGCAGATTGCTCAATAAATAACTGATATATTTTTAGCAGTTTGCTTTATAGGTGGAAAAATGGATCAGTTACTTAATTGGCTTTGGAATGGGCAGGAGAGTTATGGATATATTGTCCTGCTATCGATAGTCAGTGCGATTGCGATAGCACTTATCTACTTTCGTTTCCAAAACGCACTTAAGCAGCTTATTACTGATTCGCCTTATCCAGTGCTGGTGCTAGATGCCAGCCATGGACAAATCCTACTTTCGAATCAAGCAGCGATGCAGTTGCTTGGCATTCGCTCACTGGGCACAGGCTTTTTGTACCCAGCCTTGTTTGAGCTTCACAAACTTTCTTCGTTGCTAGATAGTTTTTCCAGTCGCTATTTCCGTCACCAAGTCTTTGATTGGCGTTTATCTGAAAACGAATCTATTAAGGTTGAATTGTCCGGCCGAAAGAGTTTGCTACGTGGTCATCGTGTTTGGATCATGTACGCGCAACCTTATCAAGTCACTTTACAAGAACAGCAGCAAGAGTTGGCGCAGTTAGAGATGGCTCGCTCAGCGCTAGATTCGCTGTCCGAGTTGATCTGCTTGCAAGATTGCCAAGGTAACTTATTGACGACGAATCGTGCCTTTGACCAGTTTTGGGAGGGGCGACGAGAAGAAGCCATCACTGCAACGGCGAGCCGAGTCGCTACCCGTAAAAGTGAACGCAAATGGACGACGGACACGCAAGGTCGCAGCTGCTTGCTTGAAGTGAATTTAAGCTCATTAGTATCGCCAAGTGGTGAGCTACTCGGAACGTTGTCTATTAGTCACGATGTGACGGAGTGGCATAAGATTCAGCAAAACTTACGTGAT
>NZ_JAWPOL010000237.1:0-1249 GCF_033391095.1 Vibrio sp. Vb0667
TGTCGGCGGCACCCTCTCTTTCAAACGACTTGGGCAAGAATATCTTACCCACTACTTGGAAGGGATTGTCGAGGTTGTTGATAAAGAGATGGAAGATCCTGATGCAGCTTATTCTATGCAGCGTTGGATGCCAAAAATGTTGCAAGCAAGCAACATCGTTGAAATGACGCTCTCGACAAACAACGCCGTCGTTTATCGGTTCAAAGACACTTCGCATCAAATAGAAGCGTCGGCCTTGTTTGAAACTGAGTACCAGCTGACTCACAATCAAGACTATGTCATCCGCTTTAAAGCCATCCCTCCTTACTTAGGTTACAGCTACTCCATGCAGGAGTTGTGGTCGATCACCCTCGCCGTTATTTTGATCATCTTTTGTTTGATGCGCGGTGTTGCGTGGCTAAAAGAGCAGCTTGCTGGTTCAGAAATGCTGGAAGAGCGAGGAAGAATGATCTTGGCGGGGCGAGTTGAGCAATACGCCAAGGGAGATAAAAAAGAGTGGCCTTACACCGCGAGTGAAGCACTCGATGTGTTGATTGAAGAATTACAGGATGCACGCCAGGAGCGCAGCCGCTTTGATACCTTTATCCGTACTCAAACTTTTCTCGATAAGCTCACTGGAACAGCCAATCGAGTGCTCTTTGATAGCAAGCTGGAATCGGCTCTTTTAGAGAGTGGCGCACGTGGCGCGGTCTTGCTGATTCGTATTCAAGATTGGAAGCTCGTGGAAGAAGAGCAAGATAAGCAAATCACCGACGAGTTTATTGTTGAAGTCGGCAGCTTGTTATCCAATTTAGTGCAGCGTTACCCAGACGTGGTGTTCTCTCGTTATTACGATGCCGATTTTGCACTGTTCTTACCTCATCAAAGCGCCAAAGATGTTGCCAACTTGGCCTCACAATGTATTCGTCAACTAGAGAAACTTACGCCGCCAGATCCGCTCGACCCCGACAACTGGTGCCATATTGGTATCACTATGTACAAAGAGGGAGAGCGACACAGCCAAATTATTGATGAGGCGGAAACGGCACTCAGAAGTGCGCAGCTACAAAACAACAATAACTGGAGCCGTTTTAAGAAATGGAACCACGATGAAGAAGCGCGCGGAAGTGTGAGATGGCGTACGTTATTTGATACGGCACTTACATCAGAAAATGTGATACTCTACGCACAATCGGTTCACTCAATAAGTGATGCGACGCATAAAAAAGCCTTACACGAAGAGTTAACATGTCGAATTCGGGATCCTGAA
>NZ_JAWPOL010000238.1:0-1248 GCF_033391095.1 Vibrio sp. Vb0667
CAGCAAAACTCATCACAAAAAAAGCCAACAACGGGCTTTGTTCGCATTATTAGTGGCTTATGGAGAGGCAGAAAACTCCCTGTCCATGACGCTGAAGGTTTGCGTCCAACCACTGACCGCGTGAAAGAAACCCTGTTTAACTGGTTAGCACAAGATGTGCCGCAAGCAAAATGCCTCGATTTATTTGCTGGCTCTGGTGGTTTAGGTTTTGAATCGGCTTCACGCCAAGCAGAACTCGTGACCATGATTGAGCTCAACCCGCAAGCTTTTCAGCAGTTACAAAAAAACGTCGCATCATTGAAAGCCACTAATATCCAAGTGGTGAACACCGATGCCTTGAGCTTTCTGAAACAACCAGGTACACCACATCACGTGGTTTTCATCGATCCACCTTTCCGTAAGGGACTATTGGATGAAACCGTGACCTTGCTAGAGCAAAACGGTTGGCTTGCAGAAGACGCAATGATTTATATTGAAACGGAAAAAGAGCTGAGCATTGCTGGGCTTCCGGAAAATTGGCACCTGCACAGAGAAAAAACCGCAGGCCAAGTCAGTTACCGTCTGTATGAACGTACCTCAGCCTAACGCCTCGATTTAAAAGGACACTTAAATGAAAGCACTACTTATCCTAGCTAAAGCGGCGATTGCCTTTGTTTGGCTGGTTTTGATTCTGAATATTGTGATGCCATTTCCAGGTAATGCTGCGATTGCGCTGTACATCATGACAGCCTTCTTGTTCATCATGCACGGTTTGCAAATGGCAATCTTCATTGGTGCATTTGGCGATAAGATTCAGATGAGCAGTTGGGAAAAGTATTCCATCTTGATTTTTGGTATTTTTGCCCTGCTCGACATTCGTCGTAAACACATGATGTAAACATCGTTATAAAGAAAAGCCGCTCACTGGAGCGGCTTTTTGTTGTCTTTGATTTATCCCAAATAGCTTTTCACACCATCTAGGAACATCTGGGTGGAAATCATCACCAATAACAAGCCCATCAAGCGTTCCACCGCTTTCAGACCGCGTTCGCCCAACAGACGATTGAAAAAGCCATAGAACATCAAAATAAAGAAGGTCGCGCCCCACGCAATCACCACCGACGCTGAGAGTTCGACCAGTTTGTCGGGATGCTGGGAAGAAAGCAGAAGCAACGCGGCAATCACTGATGGGCCAGCAATCATTGGAATCGCCATCGGCACAATAAACGGCTCTTCACCCGCCGCTAACCCGGTAATGCTCCCTGCACT
>NZ_JAWPOL010000239.1:0-1247 GCF_033391095.1 Vibrio sp. Vb0667
GAAGCGGCGCTGAACAATCACGCCGGATTTAAAGTGCTAAAACACGTAGCATGGCGTCAAGGTGATCGAGGTAAAGCAAGCGCGCCAATCTTTCGAATTGTAGGTGGTCGTGATTTCTCTGGCTCTTACAATGCAGATGGTAGCCCGATTAATGGCAATAACAGCTACTCTAGCGACGGCTATAACGAAGAAACCATCAACGGCCCACTGTATGAGTTAGATGGCAAATTCCAAATTTACGTGCAGCATTACTTGTTTGCAGAAACCACGCTGGATTTGCGTGAACCAAGCGTCCGTGAAGTTCGCTTTGAGTCTAAATCAACTGACCAGTTGAATGATGAACTCGGTGATGTTGACGGCAACGTTCAAGTGGGTAACCTCGCAGAAATCTCACCAACGGTGACTGAAGAAACCTTCTTAAAGAGCTACCGATTGGATCAAAAACGCCGCATGAAAAGCAGCGAAACGCACTACTTAGACAACCCTCTAATGGGAATGATCATCCAAGTGCGTCGAGTTAACTAAACTTCGACAGTTCTACAAAGCGCAGCAATCGCTGCGCTTTGTTTTATCTGCCACTTCATATCACCTAAACTCATTTAATCACAACCATGCCAGTAGTCACTCGGTTTGAAGCCTTAGCCTTTGAGCGAAGTAAACCCAAGCCAACAACTACAATGACCTAAGGAACGAAAGGTCATATCTCTAAAATCAGCAATGGAAGTCGTATTTGTTCATGAGCCCAGATTTTGAAATCATCACCCCTCGCCTAGCCCTTCGTCTTATCCCAGCAGATGACGCTCACTCGCTACAACGATTGCTCTCCCAATCCCCATCTTTGCATACTTGGCTTGATTGGTGTGACGCAGAAGTCTCGCTAAAAGATGCCCAAGACTTTCTACTAGCAACACGTTTAAATTGGGTCAAAACGGAAGCATTTGGTTTCGGTATTTATGATAGAGATAGCAATACCTTGCTGGGAATGGCAGCCGTGAATGAGCTTTACCATACGTTTAATATGGCGAGTATTGGTTATTGGGTAGCAGACCGTTACCAAAGACAAGGCTACGCTCAAGAGGCGATTAAAGCGTTGGCAGAATTTTGTTTTGCGAAACTGAGCTTAACTCGTATTGAAATCGTTTGTGATCCTGATAACAACGCCAGCCAAGCTTTGATCGAATCCGTTGGAGCAAAAAAAGAAGCCATCGCCAGAAATCGATTTATTTTCCATGGCAAACCAAAAGATG